>JBFYWS010000193.1:0-7607 GCA_041310935.1 Desulfobacteraceae bacterium
TTCTCACGAAGTCATCACGGCTGCTGCTGCCCGGCGCACCAGCACGACACCAAGCGGTCTTCGGCATAGCTGATCAACTCCGGCGGCAGGCAGCAACCGTCCTGAGCACAGTTGCAGCGTGCGGCAAAAGCGCAGCCTGACGGTGGCGCAATGAGATTGGGCGGCATCCCGTCGATGGCGACCATGCGCTCGGTGACGTCGCCCGGCCGGGGAGTGGCCCTAAGCAACCCCTGGGTGTAAGGGTGCACGGGGCGTTCGAAAATGTCCTCCGCCAGGCCGACTTCCACGATTTTGCCGGCGTACATCACGGCCACCCGGTGGCACATCTGGGCGATGACCCCCAGGTCATGGGTGATCATGATGACCGAAAGCTTGAGCCGCTCTTGCAAGCCGGTCAGAAGCTCCAGGATCTGGGCCTGGATCGTGACGTCGAGCGCCGTGGTGGGCTCGTCGGCGATCAGCAGTTGCGGCTCGCAGGCGAGCGCCGTGGCGATCATCACCCTCTGGCGCATACCGCCGGACATCTCGTGCGGAAACTGATCCAGTCGCCGTTCCGGGGCGCCGATGTCGACCATCTCGAGCAGCTCGAGGGCCCGCTGCCGGGCCTGCTTTTTGCCCATGCCCATGTGGTGCCGCAGCACTTCGGTGATCTGGGTGCCGATGCTGAACAGCGGGTCGAGGGAGGTCATCGGGTCCTGGAAGATCATAGCGATCTCCTTGCCCCGCACCTTCTTGAGGCAGGCACGTCGGCCCAGCCCGAGGAGGGAGTGGCCCTTCCAGCGGATGTCGCCTTCCACGATCTCGCCGGGCACGTTGATCAGGCCCATCACCGACTGCACCGTGACGCTTTTTCCCGACCCCGACTCGCCCACGATTCCCAGGGTCTCGCCATGCCGCAGCCCCAGGTCGACGCCGCGCACCCCCTGCACGACACCGTGGCGGGTCGTGAAATGGACCACCAGGTTTTCGATTTCGAGCAGATAGGGTTCGGCGGCCTGGGTCATGGCGCTGTGGCTTCCTTTTGCCGGCTGCGGCTGCGTTTCGTGCGCAAGGCCCGCATCTGTCGGGCGAATTGCTTCTCGCGCTCCTGGGGATCGGAGATCAGGCGTAGCCAGCTCGCCACCAGGTTGATGGCGAGCACCGTGATGGAAATGGCGATCCCCGGAAACGTCACGAGCCACCAGGCGCGGAACATGTAGTTCTTGCCGGAGGCCACATCCAGGCCCCAGGAGGTGGCCGGCGGCTGAATGCCCATGCCGAGAAACGAGAGTGCGGCTTCCGCCAGCACGATGCGCGCAAACTCCAGAATCGCCAGAGTGAGTAGCGGTGAGGTGAGATTGGGCAGGATGTGCCGGAAGATGACCCGGGTTGCACTGCAGCCGACCATCTCGGCGGCCTCCACATAGGCGGTCTGGCGAACCGAAAGCGCAAGGCCCCGGGTCATGCGGCCATAGACCATCCAGCCGTTGAGCGATAGCACTAAAATCACCGCCGGCAGGCTCGGGCCGATGACCGCTAGAATAATCAACGCGATGAGCAGACCCGGGAAGGCCACCTGGGTGTCGATCCAGCGCATGATGAAGCTGTCGATGCGGCCGCCGTGGTAGCCTGCCATCAGGCCCAGGACAACGCCGAACGCCCCGGCGATGAGGACCACGGCCGCGCCCACGGCAAGCGACACCTGAGAGCCGTGGATCACCCGTGAGAGCACATCCCGTCCCAGGTGGTCGGTGCCGAGAGCGTGTTTCCAGCTGCCGTCGTCCTCCCAGGCCGGCGGTACGAGCCGGGCGCGCAGGTCCTGCGCCGTCGGGGAATACGGCGCGATCAGGGGCGCAGCCGCGGCCATGAGGAGCAGCCCGGCGATCAGCACCACTCCGGTGAATCCCGCCTTGTCGCGCCACAGCTCGCCGAGCAGGCGTTTCAGAGAACCGGCGCGAGTTGCGCGGGTATGGGGCGTGACATCGGCCATGGTCATGTCAGTTTAAGGCGTGGATCGATGGCCCTGTAGGCGACGTCCATCAGGATGTTGATCAGCACCACCAAAATGGCCACGGTGAAGACGATGGCCTGCAGCAGAATCAGGTCATTGCGTTCGATGGCCTGCATGGCGGTGAGCCCAAGCCCGGGCCACGCGAACACCGTTTCCACCACCACCGAGTAGCCGGCCACCGCGCGGATGAACTCCCAGCCGCACAGGGTGACGACGGGCAGCGCGGCGTTGCGCAGGGCGTGAACACCGACGACGCGGTAGAAGGAAAGCCCTTTTGCGAAACAGGTCTTGACGTACTGCTGGTTCAACTCGTCAATCATGGAGGAGCGCACGATCATCACGAGACGCGCCAGGGCGGGCAGGGCCATAGTGATGGTGGGCATGATGATGTGGGCCGGGGTTCCGATACCGGAGGTCGGCAGCCAGTGCAGCTGGAGCGCCAGCACCACGATCAGCAGCAGCCCCAGCCAGAACTGGGGCACCGAAAGCCCGATGAGGCTCAAGAAAACCGTGCTGCGATCGGTGGCGCCCCCTGGCCGGAGGGCTGCGATGATTCCCAGCGGAATCGACAGGATGAACGCCAGGCCGATGCCCAGGGACGCCAGCTCCAGGGTCAGCGGAAGTTTCTCGAGAACGATCGTCATCGCCGGCCGGCGCTGCCACAGGGATTCCCCGAAGTCGAGGCGTGTGAGGCCGGCCAGGAAGTCGATGAACTGGACCCCAATGGGGCGGTCCAGCCCGAGCTGCTTTTCAAATTCCGCGCGCAGTTCGGCGGTGGCCTCGAGGGGCAGCATCACCTTAACGGGGTCGCCCACCAGCCGGGTCACGACAAATACCAATACCGTGACCCCGAGGATCACCACGACACCCTGCAAGAGACGCTTGAGAAAAAAACGGCCCATGGATCGGTCAGCCCGTCAGCCCGTCAGCCCGTCAGCCTGCCGGACCGGCCGACCGGACAGACGGGCTGACCTTTTTCATTTCACCTTCATTTCACTGACGAGCATCTTGGCATCCACGCGCCCCGGCCAAGCGAGCCGTTTGCTGAGACCGTAGACATCCTCGATGTTCAGCAGCCACACGAAGTACGCCTGGTCAAAGGCGCGCTTGACCGCCTGGTTGTAATGGGCGGTACGCTTGGCCACGTCGGTTTCGGTGCGGGCGGAGTCGATCATGGCCGCGAGGTCCTTGTCGGTGTTGGAAGACCCCACCCCGCCTGCCTTGTAATAGGCCGAGAAACTCTTGTCGGCGTCCATCAGCTCGTTGGAGCTCACCACGAAGATGGCGTCCGCCCGTGTCTTGCGGTCGAACAGCCGGTTCAAGTACTCGTTGAACTCGAAAATGCGCACTTTGGGCTTCAGCCCCACCGCCTCCCAGTAGCCGGCCACGGCCTCGACCATCTCACGGTCCTTGAGCCAGCGGCCGGAGGTGCCGATCACCTCGATCGAGGCCCCCGCCGCCCCGGCTTCTTTCAGCAGGGCCTTGGCTTTTTCGGGGTCATAGGGATAGGGGCCGACCTGCTTGTTGAAGCCGAAGAAAGCGGGACTCAGCAGCTGGCCTTGGGCAACCTGCGCAAAGCCCTCGAACAGCCCCTCCGCCAGGGCTTTCTTGTCCACCGCATAGTTCAGCGCCTGGCGCACCCGGACGTCCTTGGTCGGGCCGCCGTCGGCGTTGAGAATCATGATCGGGTGCTCCAAACCCAGGATGTGAATGGCCTGGGGGACTTTTTTGGTGAACTCCGGCAGCAGATTGGTGATCAGGTCGAATTCGCCGGCCATCAGTCCGGCCAGGCGGGTGCCGGAGTCCGAAACAAAGCGGTAGGTCACTTTTTTGATCGCCGGCTTCGCACCCCAGTAGTCGGGGGCGGCCTCTATAATTACGTTCTGGCCGCGGTTCCACTTCACAAACTTGTAGGGGCCGGTGCCCACCGGAGATTCGGCGAACTTCGGGTCCTTGGAATGCTTGGGCGGGACCATCTTCATCCAGTACAGGCGCCCCGGCAGGATGGGGTCCGGTCCTTCGGTGACGATCTGCACGGTGAGGTCGTCCACCTTCTTGGCGTCCTTGATGGTGGAGAAAAACGATATCTGCTCGGATTTGAAACCGGGGTCCATGATGCGCTTGACGCTGTGGACCACGGCATCGGCATTGAAAAGCTCGCCGTTGTGGAACTTGATTCCCGGGCGCAGCTTCACCTCCCATGTCCTGGGGTCTACCAGCTTGGGCTCGGCGGCCGCAAGCCCGGCGACGAGTTTGCCGTCCGGCGTGCGTCCCATGAGTGTCTCGTACACGTTATCGTTGACCGCGCGCTCGCCGCCGTCCTCGCGGATTTGCGGGTCGAGGGTTGTCGGCTCCGAACCCAGCGCAATGACAATCTCCTGCGCTCCGGCCGGGGCCGCGATGAGGATGAGTCCGACCATGATGAATACAACACGCCTGATGGAATTCATGAGGACCTCCGTTAAGTTAGTGAAGTGGGAAAAACCGAAACGCAGGTTGACACTTCGCGGAAGGGATCGACGCGAAAGGTCGAGAATCATGACTACATGCCGACCGAGGTATTGTCAAGCGGCTATAGCCGGTCTGCCTGGAACGTGTTGCACTGGCCGACGCCGCCGGTTTCAAAGCCGCGCTTGAACCAGTGCACACGCTGCGCAGAGCTTCCGTGGGTGAACGAATCCGGGGTCACGGTCCCCCGGGACTGGCGCTGCAGGCGGTCGTCGCCGATGCTGCTGGCGGCGTTGAGGGCCTCCTCGATGTCGCCTTCCTCGAGGATCTGGCGGGCCTTGTTGGCGTGGTGGGTCCAGACACCGGACAGACAGTCCGCCTGGAGTTCCATCATGACGGAGAGTCGATTGGCCTCCGCTTCACCGGCGCGGCTGCGCAGGGATTGGACTTTTTCGGCGATCCCGAGCAGGTTTTGAACATGATGACCGACCTCGTGGGCGATGACGTAGGCCTGGGCGAAATCCCCCGGGGCACCGAACTTCTGCTGCAGGTCGCGATAGAAGCTCAAATCGATGTAAAGTTTCCGGTCTGCCGGGCAATAAAAGGGCCCCACGGCCGCCGAGGCAAGCCCGCAGGCGGATTGCACGGCCCCCGAAAAAATCACCAGACTGGGTTCCTCGTAAGTTTTCCCCATGCTGCGGAAGAGCTCACGCCAGGTATCCTCGGTGTCGGCGAGGACCACGGAAACGAATTCCGCTAGCCGGTTTTCCTCGGGCGAACCGGAATAAGGCGCAGACTGGGAAGGCGGCTCGGGTGTCTGCAACGGGTTCTGATTCAGGATGATGGCGGGGTCGACCCCGAAATAAAGCGCCACCAGCACCAGAATGATCGTGCCGATCCCGCCGCCCGCGACTCCGCGCGAAACCCGCATGCCGCGCCTGTCTTCCACATTCTCGCTTCGCCGGCCTTGTTCCCAGCGCATGACGCACCTCCTCCCGGTCACACCATGACTATCGTCGGGATCATTGCCGATCCGCCGAATGGTTGGGGGTAACTATAAGCCAAAGCCACAACCCAGTCAACGCCTCGGACACCACGGCACTCGGCCTTCGGCCGCCAACCGGCCCGACCGTGAAATCGGCATACGAGGGCGTGAAAACTATGAAGGAGTTGACATACCCCCTGAGGTGGATTACATATGTTTCAGCATTCGCTGCCACACGTGCGGTATCCTTCCGATTCCGGGACTTCAGGCAAACTCGCCAATAAACCGTTAAATTTCGACCAGACAGCTCACAGTGCACGCTTCTTGCTGTCTGGAATCATAATAGAGTTAAGGGCGTCAGGGGGTAGTCAGCGCCGCTGGCTTCAGGGACGCCTAAGACCTAAGAAAAGGAGGTAGATGCCATGTTCTTTGAGGCTGAAGAACGTCCATGGACGCATCACCTGAAAAAACCGATGGGGGGGCTTTTTGCCGTAAGCGTGGCACTGCTGGTTAGCATCGCCGATGTCAAGCTTCCGGCCGAGACCAACAGCGGGGCAAGCGCAAGCCGGTCGCTAGTCTCGATGAGAAATAGTGCGGCATTTTACGACCACGTTTGGGAGATCTCCGGGGAGGCTGACATCGATGATCTGTCGGAGGCCGTGTTCATCCCGGTGCGCGAACCGGCGACCAACCCATACGACTTGCTCATCCATGAAGCGGCCGGCCGCCATGACGTGGATTCGGATCTGATCCGAGCCATCATCATGGTCGAGTCCCAATTCAATCCGAGCGCGAGATCCAAGCGCGGCGCCAAGGGGCTGATGCAGCTCATGCCGGTCACCGCCGAAAGTCTCGACGTGGTGGACCTCCTCAACCCGCGCGAGAATGTGCACGCCGGAGCCCGGTATATCAAGACCCTTCTGGACCGTTTCGATGGGGATGTGAAACTGGCTCTCGCCGCCTATAATGCCGGCCCGCAATCCGTTATTCGCTACGACGGCGTCCCGCCCTACAAAGAGACCCGGCTGTTCATCACGAAGGTCTTCGACTACTACGCCGCCTTCAAAGAGGACGCCGTGCAATTTTAACTTCATCGGGCATCGATCCGGCTGTTGCGGACGAGAGTCCGCCCCGCGACCTGCAACGGGAGCGGATCGGCCGCGAGGAAATCCGCCTCGCCGCCGTGCTGGGCGTGAATGTGCAGGTGCGGCTCCGTCGAATAGCCCGAGTTTCCCACCCTGCCTATCTGTTGCCCCTCCCGGACACGATCCCCCGGAGCCACCGCAACACTAGACTGCATCAGGTGCGCCAGCACCACGCCCGAAGCACCGCATTCCAGGTAGACAAAGTTCCCGGCCGGGTTGTCCCGGTCGTGCTCCGGCGGAACCCGGTCCGGCAGGCGGTTCTCCGTGAAGCGCACCTTTCCGTCACAGGGGGCATACAGAGGCTCCCCAAAGATCTCATATCCTGCCAGGTCCTGCGGCCAGGCCCCTTGCGCACGGAACCCGTAACGGTTCAGCTTGACGATGTCGAGGGCATAACTCTGCCCGCGATAGGCTCGCAGCGGTTCGCGTTCCAGCGTTTTCATGTGGGGGTTGATCAGGATCGAGTAGCCGCCGTTGACGACGTAGAACTCCCCGTTTTTCAACGGGGACGCGAGGCGGACCGCCGGGCCGCCGGGCGGGAGATAACCGCTGAGCGCCCAGGCCAGCGCAACGAAGCAGAAGGCCGCCGCCGCCCGGTTGCAGCTGGCCCTGAAACCGGCCCGAGTCCGGACCGCACAAGGCGGGAAGGATCGCCCGGAACGCCGCCAGGAGGCCGCAGCCGCCGCCAACGCCATGAGTGCGAACCCGTAGGGCAGATACCACGGCACCAGCAGCCAGATGCCCACCACGGCGATCAAGGCCAGATAGGCTGCCACCGAGAGTGCATTTAGAAACCACTCCACGCGGCTGCTGCATGCGACCCGCCAGAGCCGGATCCCCAGGGCCAAGGGCAAGAGGATCTGGCCGACCACCGTGATGAACGAGATTTCAAGCATGGCTTCTCTTTTCTAACAGAAAAGCCGGCTTCACACAAAACGCGGCTGGCGTCCCGCCGGAATCTCGGTTTCTGCGAAACCATCTCGTAGCAGTTCTCCTTCAACACGCCCGCAACCACCATGTACAGGTAGTGCGGGAAATC
>JBFYWS010000226.1:0-7061 GCA_041310935.1 Desulfobacteraceae bacterium
TATCTTCACGGTGCGGCCGCCGACACACTCAGCCGCACGCTTGCGCCTTACGGCTTTCTGGCGGGCGAGGTCGCGCAGGCCCTGCCCGGGGAAATCGCCCGGCTGCTGCGGGAGGACTGATCGGTGCGAAACCGCGACACCCCCGCGGGCGAGATCACCCTCGCCACCGCCTCGGCGGCGGAGACCCGCCGGCTGGGGGAACGGTGCGGAAGCCTCCTGCGGACCCCGTTGGTGATTTGCCTGATCGGCGATCTCGGCAGCGGAAAAACGGTGTTTGTCCAGGGGCTCGCCCGGGGGCTCGATGTCGCGGCCGCGTATACCGTCACCAGCCCGAGCTTCACCCTCATAAACGAGTACCCCGGCCGCTTGAAGCTGTTTCACATCGATTTATACCGCCTGGGCACGGAAGCGGACCTGGAGGATCTGGGCCTGGCGGAAATTCTGCACGGCGAGGGGATTTCAGCCGTGGAGTGGGCCGACAAGCTTACCGATGGGGCGGCGGCCGAGCGCCTGGAGATTCGCTTTGAATTCGGGGACGATGACCGACGCAGGCTGCGCGTGGTTGCGTATGGACAAGCGTCCCTGATTCTGCTAAAAGCGCTGCGTTTACGAAGTCGTCACGCTTGAGGTTCAGCAGCAACGGAGGAGTGCGATGGGACTGATCGTTCAAAAATACGGCGGCACGTCTGTGGCGAACCTGGAGCGCATCCGCAACGTCGCTCAGCGCGTGATCCGCACCCATGACCGCGGCCACGACGTCGTGGTCATCGTCTCGGCCATGTCCGGTGTCACGGACGGCCTGATCGCCCTCGCCCGGGAGATCAACGAGAGCCCGGACAAGCGCGAGTTGGACGCCCTGCTCGCCACCGGCGAGCAGACGACCGCAACCCTTTTGGCCATGATGCTCACGTCCATGGGCTCTCCGGCGCAATCCCTCATGGGCTTCCAGGTGCAGGTGCGCACCGACCAGTGCTTCGGCAACGCCCGCATCCAGGACATCCGCGTCGACCGCGTGCGCAGCCTGCTCAGCGGCCATTCCATTGTGGTGGTGGCCGGGTTTCAGGGCTGCGACGCCGAGGGCAACATCACCACCCTCGGCCGCGGCGGCTCCGACACCTCGGCGGTCGCCATCGCCGCCGCCCTCAAGGCGGACGCGTGCGAGATCTACACCGACGTCACCGGCGTGTTCACGGCCGACCCGAACGTGGTGGCCAAGGCCCGCAAGATCGACCGGATCTCCTATGAGGAGATGCTGGAGATGGCCAGCATCGGGGCCAAGGTGCTGCAGATCCGCTCGGTGGAGTTCGCCATGAAATACAACGTCCCGGTGCACGTGCGATCGTCTTTTTCAGAGGAGGAGGGAACCATGGTCGTCAATGAGGATAACGGCATGGAGCGCGTGGTGGTCTCCGCGGTGACCATGAACAAGAGTGACGCGCGCATCACGTTACGAAAGGTGCCGGACAGCCCCGGCATCGCCGCCAAGATCTTCACGCCCGTCGCCGCGGCCGGGATCTCCGTCGACATGATCATCCAGAACACCCGCGCCAGCGGCAAGACCGACCTGACCTTCACGGTGCCCAAGGCCGACTACAAGACCGCGCTGGCGATCGAACAGCAGGTGGCCAAGGAGATCGAGGCCGAGGACGTGTTCGGGGACGAGAACATCGCCAAAATCTCGGTCACCGGGGTGGGCATGCGCAGCCACCCGGGGGTGGCGGCGCGCATGTTTGCCTGCCTGGCCCGGGAGGGGATCAACATCATGATGATCAGCACCTCCGAGATCCGGATCTCCTGCCTGATCGAGCAGAAGTACGCCGAGCTCGGGGTCCAGGCGCTGCACACGGAGTTCGGGCTGGATGCCCCCTGACGAGGCGTTAGCGATGCCGCACTTTACGCCCCAGCAGCTCGTGTTCGTGCTCCTGCTGGCGGTGATCGTGCTGGGGCTTGCGCTCTACCGCACCTTCTGGCTGTTTTGATTTCTTTTCAACAGCCTTGTTAGATTTGATGATCTCGTACAAAGTCATCCGATGCGATGACTTTGTAAAAAGTCCAAGTTCAAGGCGCGCGAATCTCGTGGAGTGAGGCGTACTCCCTGTACGCCGCAGCGACAGCGAGATGAAGCGCAACGCGGAAATTGGGCTTTCTACGAAGTCATCAGATTTCCTCAGCCCCCTCCACCGTCTCCTCGTCGGGTGACAGCTCTTCCAGAAAAGCGCCGGCCTTGGCGAGTTCAACCGCAATTTCCCGGCCCATGAGACGGGCAAAGGCAATCGAGCCGTACACCCCATAGTCGATCTGCACGGATGTCATGGTGGCGGTTCGATACTCGACCAGGATTTCCGCTTTTTCCCCCTTGCTGTAGCCGTATCGGAATGAGGTTCGATCCGCTTCGACTTTCTTTTCCAACAGTTCAAGCGACAGCACCTGGCCTGCGCGGACCGTGGCGTCGACCACGTCCGCGTATCGCGCCACCCAGTAGCTCTCCACTTTGCCTTTTTCGACTAAATTCATGGCGACGGGAGAGACGCCGCCGATGGCCCCGGCGGCCTGGAAAGCGACCGGGGCCATGCAGCCGCTGCTGGTGAAAAGAAAAGCGCCCAGTGCGCTCAACGCAAACCCGTTCTTGTAAGAAACGCCCATTTCCTGTTTTTCCCTTCTCACCCTGTTAGAGCGCGGATTCAATCTCTGTAACGATGCGCCGCGCCGCCGCAGGCGGGTCCTGGGCATCCCGGATCGGCCGGCCGATCACGAGATAGTCCGAGCCGCCCCTCACCGCCTCGGCCGGCGTGCTCACCCGCTGCTGGTCGTCCGTCCCGCTGGCCGCCCACAGCGGCCGGATCCCCGGCGTCACCGTGATGAACCCCGCCCCGAACTCGGCCTTGATCGCGCCCGCCTCGAGCCCGGAGCAGACGACCCCCGCACAGCCGGCCTGCTGCGCCATCCGCGCCCGCCGCAGGACGAGCCGCGGCAGGTCCCCCGCCAGTTCCTCGCGGAAGCCGGCCGCGGCGATGTCCTGAGCCGATACACTCGTCAGCACCGTGACCGCCAGCACCCCGACCCGCCCGCCGCTGCCGGCGACGGCAGCCTCGAGCATCCGCTGGCTCTCGCCGCAGTGCACCGTCGCCAGCCTCACGCCCAGCGCGGCGACCCCGGCCATGGCCCGTGAAACGGTCGCCGGGATGTCGTGCAGTTTGAGGTCCAGGAACACACCGGCCGGACCGGCGGAGTGGATGAAGGCGATGATCTCCGGCCCGGAGCGAATGAACAGCTCGAGCCCCACCTTGAACATGCCCACCCCACCGGCGAGCATGGTCACGTAGCGCTTCGCCTCCTCGCCCGACGCGACATCCAGCGGGAAGATCAGATAGTCCTTCGGAGACTTCATCGGCGTTGATCCTCGGTAACGGCTCAGGTGTTTGGGCTGAAGGCTGAAGGGTTATCATGATCAGCCGTAACACCATCACCGGCCAACGTACCCGAACGATTTTGGCCTCGTGTGATCGTGCCTAGTTTGTCCCTAAAAGCCTTCAGTCTTCAGCCTTCCGTCTATCTACCTGAGTACGACCCTTGAACCCTCATCCATCGCCGTAGTGCTGCCGCACCCAGCGCTGATAGTCACCGGTCTTCACGCCCTCGACCCAATCGCGGTGACCCAGGTACCACTGGATGGTCTGGCGCAGGCCGGTCTCGAAGGTCACCTGCGGCGCCCAACCGAGGTCCTGTTCGATTTTGCGGCTGTCGATGGCGTAGCGCAAATCGTGGCCCGGCCGGTCCTTCACGAAAGTGATCAGGCCCCGGCGCGGCCGCAGGACGGCATCCGGCAGGATCTCGTCCAGCAGGTCGCAGATGAGGGCGACCGCGTCGATGTTCGCCACCTCGCAGCGGCCGCCGATGTTGTACGTCTCCCCCCGTTTGCCCCGCTCCATGATCGCCCACACCGCGCGGCAGTGGTCCAGCACGTGGAGCCAGTCCCTCACATTGCGGCCCTGGCCGTAGACGGGCAGCGGTTTGCCCTCGGCCGCATTCAGGATCATCAGCGGGATCAGCTTCTCCGGAAACTGAAAGGGGCCGTAGTTGTTGGAGCAGTTGGAGATCGTCACCGGCAGGCCGTAGGTGTGATGGTAGGCCCGCACCAGGTGATCCGAGGCGGCCTTGGAGGCCGAATACGGGCTGTTCGGCCGGTACGCCGTCTCCTCGGTAAAATACCCGTCGGGCCCGAGCGAGCCATAGACCTCGTCGGTGCTCACATGGTGAAAAAGCACGAGGTGCTCGGCGCGCTCCCGTGCGGCCTCCAGCAGCGTGAACGTGCCATGCACGTTGGTCTTGATGAAAGCCTCCGGGGTTACGATCGAGCGATCGACGTGAGACTCGGCGGCGAAGTGGCAGACGGCGTCGACCGCGAAACGACCGAAGAGATCCGTCATGGCGCTCCGGTCACAGATGTCGGCGTGAACGAAAACGTAACGGTCTGAGAATTTTTCCGCGATATCGGTGAGATTCTCCGGGTTGCCGGCATAGGTCAGCTTGTCGACGTTGACCACGCGCCCGTCGAACCCGCTTTCCGTCAGCAGGCACCGGATGAAATTCGATCCGATGAATCCGCAGCCGCCGGTGACGAGAATGTTTTGCATAGCAGGTGTCTGGTGTTGGATTTTTGGTGTTTGGTGTTTGGCCGCATGCCCTCTGCCCATTGAAAGCATATCCTAATTCTCGGCTCCTATACATATTTTTTTCTTGCCGCGCACGGCAAGAAAAAAAGTTGAATCCAAAAACGCGCCATGCTATAGAATTTGTAACTACTCAGGTAAGTTAGACTGAAGGCTGAAGGCTTTTAGGGACAAAGCTTGGGTAGTCACACAAAACCTTGGGCATTTGAGTTGGCGATTGAACCAACGGTTGTAGAAATCGAGAAAGTCTTGAATGGCTTGATCCGTGCTTTGCGAGACGTTTTATAGCTTTCAGCCTTCAGCCTAACCACCTCTGCAGTCACACTACGTTAACCACACAGGCCCATGGGACACCACCACGTCAGTGCGGGAAGCAATTTTGTCGGCACCCGGCAGCCGCTGGTTCTGGAAGCGTATCTCGCGACCTGTGTCGGGCTTGCGCTGGTGGATGAGACGGCGGGAGTCGGCGGGCTCGCCCATTTTCTGCTCCCCGAACCGGTTTCGCTCGCCGGCACGTTCCAGCCGGAGAAATATGCATCGAGCGGCCTGCCTCTTTTCCTGAAGGCCCTCTGCGACGCCGGAGCCCGGCACGCGCACCTGAAGGCCACCATCGCGGGCGGGGCGCTGATCGGCCCGCTCGATGAGATGGATATCAGCCTCAACATCGGCGGCCGGACCGCGGAGACCGCCGAGGCCATTCTGCGCAAGGAAGGCATCCCGATCACCCACGCCGAGACCGGCGGCTTTTTCTCCTGTTGCATCCGCCTGGACATGCAGACCTGGGCGTGCCGCATCGAGCCGGCCGACCTCGGCAAGACGGAGTCCAACCAGCCCGCAACGCTTCCCAGCCTTGCGGACATCGACCGGGCCGTGGAGCGCCTGCAGCCGGTGCCCCAGGTCGCCCTGAAGATCATGCGGCTCATCGAAGAGGAGGAGGAATATGACGTTCGCGTGCTGACGGCGGAGATCCACAAGGACCAGGTCATCAGCGCGCGGACGCTGCAGCTTGCCAACTCCGTGATGTTCGCCCACCGCCACCGCATCGAATCCATGGACCAGGCCCTGATGTACCTGGGCGTCAACCTGCTCATGAAGTACGTGATCGCCGCGGCCATCGACGGGTTCTTCGCCCAGTCGGCCTCGGGCTATTCCCTGTGCAAGGGGGGGCTCTACCACCATGCCGTCGGCACGGCCGTGATCGCCGAGCGGCTGGCGCAACTGACGGCGGCGGCCAGGCCCGGTCTGGCCTACACCGCGGGCCTCCTGCACGACATCGGCAAGGTGGCCCTCGACCAGTACCTGTCCCTTGCCTATCCGCTGTTTTACCGCCGCTTGTTCGAAAATCCGGCACTGGATTTCACCCAGGCGGAACGGGAAGTCTTCGGGGTCGACCACACCGAGGTCGGCCATCGTCTGGCGGTCAAGTGGGTTCTGCCCGATTCGTTGGCCGAGGCCATCCGCCATCACCACGTGCCCGAGCGCGCCGAGCAGCACGGAAACCTTGCCCATATCGTGTTCCTGGCGAATTTTCTGATGTCCTGCTTCCGGGCCGGGCTCGAAGTCGAAAAGCTGGATGCGGGCCTGCTGGCCTCGCGCCTGGCCGCCATCGGACTGTCGGTCGACCAGTTCCCGCAGATCGTGGACATGATCCCAGTGACGGTGTTCGAGGCCGCCCCCACGGCGGCGATAGCGGCATGATGCCCGGCGCATCCCCCGGCAGACGCGCCCTGGTATGCGAGACTCCACCATGAACATGACTGAACAACAGCGACATCTCCTGCGGCTGCTCCCGGCCGTCGACCGCGTCATCGCTCTCGCGCAGAGCGAGAACGGCTTCGAACGGGTCCCCACTTCGGTGGTCGTCGGCTCGATCCGCACCGTGATCGAGGCGCAGCGCCGCCGCATCCGCGAGGGCAACGGCACCCTCACCGAGGCGGAGCTGACCGATGCGGCCATCATGGAGCGGGTCAAGGAGACGGTAGCGCTCAGCATGCGCCCGAACCTCCGGCGCGTGGTCAACGCCACCGGTATCGTGGTGCACACCAACCTGGGCCGCTCGCTGCTGGCGCGGGAGGCGGTCGAAAACATCGTGACCGTCGCCGCCGGCTACTCGAACCTCGAATACGACCTGGCGCAGGGCAAGCGCGGCTCGCGCTATGCCGCTGTCCAGGACCTGCTGTGCGAGATCACCGGCGCGGAGGCCGCCATGGTGGTCAACAACAACGCCGGCGCGGTGCTCGTCAGCCTCGAATCCCTGGCGCGGAACCGCCAGGTCATCGTCTCCCGCGGCGAGCTCGTCGAGATCGGCGGCTCCTTCCGCATTCCGGACGTCATGGCCAAGAGCAACGCCGTGCTGAGGGAGGTCGGGACCACCAACCGCACCCACCTCCG
>JBFYWS010000234.1:0-5184 GCA_041310935.1 Desulfobacteraceae bacterium
CTCGACCTGCGGGCCTCGTTCTACGTGACGGTTCACGGTGAGAAAATCGTCCTGCGGCTGCTCAACCGCCAGGGACTGCTGATCAACCTCGAGGATGTCGGCATGTCGTCGCGCATGCTGGAACGGTTCAAGGAGAACGCCCTCTACCTGCCGAGCGGCGTCATCCTCATCACCGGTCCGACCGGCTCGGGCAAGACCACGACGGTCTACGGCTGCATCAACCACATCAACGATCCCCAGACGAGCATCATCACGGCCGAGGAGCCCGTCGAGTACGTGATCGACGGGATCTCTCAGTGTTCGATCAACCCGCGCATCCAGCTGACCTTCGAGGAAACCCTGCGGCACATCGTGCGCCAGGACCCGGACGTGATCGTGATCGGCGAGATCCGTGACACGTTTTCGGCAGAGGTGGCAGTCCAGGCCGCCCTGACCGGGCACAAGGTGATTACCACCTTCCACACCGAGGACAGCATCGGCGGCCTGGTGCGGCTGCTCAACATGAACATCGAGGCGTTTCTCATCTCCTCGACCGTAGTGAGCGTCATGGCGCAGCGCCTGCTGCGCAAGGTCTGCAGCAACTGCGCCGCCCCCTACCGGCCCACCCCCCTCGATCTCCAGCGCCTCGGGTACGGCTACGCCGACATCGTCGGCGCGCAGTTCCAACGGGGCCAGGGGTGCGCCCAGTGTCAGTACACGGGCTACCGCGGACGTGCGGGCATCTTCGAACTGCTGATCCTGAACGAGGAGATCCGCAACGCCATCATCGAGCACAAGACGAGCCAGGAGATCCGCCGCATCAGCATCGAGGCGAGCGGGCTCGTGACACTGTTGGAGGACGGCATCGTCAAGGCCGCCGCCGGCCTGACCACCATCGACGAATTGCTGCGCTGCCTGCCGAGGCTGCAGCGGCCCCGGCCGTTGCCCGAGCTCCGGCGTCTGCTGGAGGTGTGACCATGACATCCCCGACATCCTTTATCGAGATCGTCGAAAACCGCATCATGTCCAATGCCGCGCGGCTGCCGGTCTTCAACACCACCGCCGCCCGCATCCAGCAAGAGATCGGCCGGGAGGAGCCGGACCTGCGCCTGATTGAAAAACTCATTGTGAGCGACCAGGCGCTGACGGCCGAGGTCCTGCGGTTTTCGAACTCCTCGTTCTACAAGGGACTCACCCAGGTCTCCACGGTGCGCAACGCCATCGTGCGCCTGGGAATCAACGAGGTCTCCAACATCGTCATGATGGTGACCCACGAAAACCAGTTCCGCTCCAAGGACCCCGTCCTGAACGGCGTCATACGCAAGCTCTGGCAGCACGCCCGCGGCACCGCCATGGCCGCCCACTGGCTGGCACGGCACTGCGGCCTGCACGGGATCGCCCACGAGGCCTTCTTTGCGGGCCTGCTGCACGACGTGGGCAAGCTCTTCATCCTCACCGTCATCGACGACATCCAGCATTCTGACCAGGTAAAGGTCAACCCCTCCGCCGCCCTGCTCATGGAGGTCATGGACGACCTGCACACCACCCACGGCTATGCCCTCATGCACCACTGGAACCTGCCGGAAAAGTACTCCCAGGTCGTGCGCGACCATCATACGCAAGCCCTGGAGGCCGAAAACTACCTGTCCCTCACGGTACGGCTGGCGAACAAAACCTGCAACAAAATGGGGCTCGGGCTGCGGCACGATGCCGGCATGGTGCTCATGGCGACGGCGGAGGCGAGCGAACTGCACCTCTCGGAGGTCGACATCGCCACGCTGGAGATCATGCTGGAGGACTCCCAGGCGCCCGCCAATAAAGGGTAAAGGCGCCCGGTGCCAAAAGCCCCTCGGGTTGAGACCCGCGACACCTTTCCGGCAGATGGAGGTCGGATGCGAAAAACCGCAACGGTTTGGTTGCTTTCAGCTTCGAGCGTCGAGCGTCGAGCGTATTACGCGTGAGCCTATGAAACATCTTTCAGGAATCGCACGGATCGAACCCACCGCCTGGATCATCTCGGAGGGCAAATTGGTGCGCCTGGACCCGGCAGACTTCGACCCGGACGCAGATCGCGGCACCGTAAAGGAATACCGGATTTCCGAAATCGCCCGCTACTTGATCCACCCCGGGCCGGTCGAGATCCGCAAACGCCTCATCGGGTGCGAGGTGCATACGGCGCGCAACTGGGCGCGGCGGCTCCTGCGCCGGCTGCTCCCGGTGCGCGCGAACGCGCAAAAGGCCTCCCGGCGCCGGGACTCCGAGGTCCTCCTCTCCGGCTTCAAGCTGAGGATCCCGGGGATGAAGGACCCGGACCTCGAGGCCCACTTCAAGCGAATTGCCGACGAGTTGCGCGGGTTCGACCCTTTCGCCAAAAAAATCGCCCGGCTGAAGACGGCCCGGCTGTCGCACATCATCGGCGTCTGCGAGGACATCGGCAGCGGGTATTCCTACCTGAAACTGCAGGGTTCCGAAGAGGACAAGCTCCGGTATTTGACCGCCAACGTCGGCCGGGACGTGCGGGTGACACTGCACCGGGCGCACCTGTCCGAGGGGCTCTTTGAGCTGCGAGGGTTCCCGCGGGCGTCCTACAACCCGGCCAACGCCTTCCGGCTGTGCACCTACACCCGGGACGGCGAGCCGGCGGCCTGCGTCCTGACCTCCCTCGGGAACGTGGACTTCCGGCTGTCCGACCCCCAGGCGCTGAAATACCTGAACCTGCTCGAGCACACCCTGAAGGCCAACCCGGAACTGCGGCGGGCCTTCGACAGCTGTTTCCTGGGCAGCGGCCGGCCGCTGCGCCTGTTCTTCAACAAACAACTCGAGGTGGACTATGCCAAGGCGAACCTGCCCGAGATCTACCGCGACATCTTCCGCACGGTCGCTGCCGACGCCTCTCACCGGAACCTGGTCAAGCCGGTGTTGAACTTCATGCAGACCGCGGTGTCTCTCAGCTACCTGCCGGCGAACGAGGTCGGGGATGGGAAGCTCTTCACCCAGATGTCCATCCTGCACGACCTGCGGGCCCTCGAGCCCCTGCGCAAGAGCCTGCCGGCCCTCTATGCCGAGATGAGCAAGCGGGCCTTTACCGCGGAAGCCGGCCGGTTCTACCTGCTCGATTCGATCACGGGGGCCGCCCATGCCGAGTGACTACCGCGACAGCGACTACACCTGGATCCGCGAACTGCTGGACTACCCGCGCGCCCTTGCGGAGCGCCTCGGGTTCTTCGACGACACCTCCCAGATCCACCTCCCGGAGGACCCGATCGAACGCGTCATCTTCCAGGACCGGGCCAAGATGGCCATCCGCAAGGTCGCCCAGAACCGCGGGCACATGCTGATGGTGGGCCGCCCCGGTACCGGAAAATCCATGCTGGCGGAGATGTTCAAAGAGGTCCTGGACCGGTCGATCGGCGACTACCTGCGGCCGCAGGAGGCCATCCTGGCCTATCCCGGCAAAGACAAGAACCACATCCGGGTCGCCTACGAGACGCCGGAGAAAGTTGACCGGGCGCTTTCCGACTTCCAGAAGGCGCTCGAAGCGGCCCAGAACAGCAGCGAGGAGTTCACCCTGGAAGACCAGATCCGGGCGGTGCGCAACGTCAAGCGCGGGCTTCTGGCCGCGGCGTTCGCGGCGCTGGCGGCGGGGGTCTTCTTTCCCCCCGCGCTGGTTGCGGCCGGTCTGGCCGGGATGGGCGCCATTTTCATGTACATGCAGGAGAACAACCACCGGGTGCAGGAGAAGATCCAGCGCGAAACCAACCCCGGAATGCGCCACGATGTGAAATACCTGCATGACATGGTGCCCGAGGTGCTCTACGACCCGCGCCAGGAGCGGGAACTCATGGTGCGCATCTCCGAGCCGAGTGCGCGCAACATGAAGGGCGGCTTCCGGCACGACCCGTACCAGTCCGGAAACCTCCACACGCCCTGCCACAAGCGCGCCTACCTGGGGGCCCACGCCAGCGCGCCCATCATCTACATCGATGAGCTCAAGACCCTGGTCAAAATGGGCTACATGGCGGACCTGCTGGAGATCATGCAGAACAAGAAGTACATCCTGGAGGGCGGGAAGGACGCCGGCAGCGGCGCGGCGGACCGCTCCGAGAACCCCCTGCGGGCGGACAACATCATCGTCGCCTGCTGCAACCACGATACACTCGCCTACCTCCAGCAGGAGGGCGACGGCGCCTTTCTGTCACGCATCGAGGACAAAGGCGAAATCGTCGACATGGAGAGCGCGGTCCCCGAAACGCCGGAAACCATCCGGCACGTGGCCCAGTATATCAAACAGGAGATCGTCAATCTCGGTGAGGACTTCCAGCGCAGCTGGGGCGAGGTGATCAACCGGGAGGGCTACAAGAGTGTGCGCCGACGCAGCGAGCACATCTTCGGCAAGCGCCTGCCGGCGGACTTCCGACTGCAGGAGCGCGAGTTCTCGCGCGGCGCCGTGGCGGAGATCGTCAAAGAGCTGCGCTGCCGTGCCTCGGACGGCAAGCTCAGCAGCATCCTGCGACCGATCAACGGCATCATCAAGTCCGCGGAATTCGAGGCCATCCTGGAAAATTCGACCCGGGTGGAGCCCGGCCACGTGCGCCAGGCGCTGATCGAGCACCTCAGCCTGGAAGGCAACCTCTCCCGGGACATCGGCGAACACAAGAAGTACCTCAAAAAATACATCACCTCGATGACGGACTCGATCGGCTACGTCGTGGGGCTGGCCGTCATCCACTCCAAATCGAGCGGCCAGATGTACGGACAGCCGCTGCCGATCCACTGCCAGATCACCGTGGGCAGCGCAGACAAGGTGGCCGCTCCGGGCAAGATCGGCGAAATCGCCCAGGCGGCGGCCCAGAATGTCCGGGCCTCGATCAAGAAGGTGCTGAAGAACATCGGGGCGCCGAACCTCGGCTACGAGATGCACGTGGAATACATTCAGGCCCACGGTGGGGTGGAGGGCGACAGCGCCTCGGTGGCGATGGACATCGCCCTGATATCGGATTTCATCCAGCAGCCCGTCAACCAGCGCTACGGTGTCACCGGCTCCCTCACGGGCGACATCATGCTGGCGGTGGGCGGGGTGACCGAGAAGGTCCGGTCGATCATGGACCCGGACCTGGGCATGGGGGGCGCCTGCATCCCCTGGCTGAACAAGCACGACATCGAGCCGCTCCTGATCAACGCCGAGGCGGAGTACATCCAGGAGCA
>JBFYWS010000253.1:0-3214 GCA_041310935.1 Desulfobacteraceae bacterium
AACCTGAATGTGCAGCCCCACCAGACCGATGGTGCACCCGACGGTGTGGCCCTGACGGGTATTCAGCCGCGGTCGATCTTTCGACGTCTGGGTTTGCGCGAGGGGGATGTGATCACCGCCATCGACGGGGAGCCGATTCGATCGGCGGAGCACCTGACGGTGATTCTCGAAAAGCTCACCTCCGGCAGCGGGGTCAGCCTGGAACTCAACCGCCGCGGCCGCCCCACCACCCTGGATTTCAAGGTCGAATGAACCGCCGCGCGGCGTCTGCCGCGAACATCAATGAAAGAGGATTATGAACGGACTCGGCCAGTTTGATGGACCCGTGAAAATTCGATGGTGGGGATGGCTGCTGATCGGGTTGCTGCTGTTGCCGGTCGGCCAAACAGCGCGCGGCGCCCAGCAGGTCGGCGGCCCTGCGGCCGCGGCGGCCGACGTCGCGTCCGACGGGGCCGAAAAAAGGGTTGCCATCGATTTCAACGATGTCGACATCAACGTCTTCATCAAGTTCATCAGCGAGCTGACCGGCAAGAATTTTGTGGTCGACAACCGCGTGCGCGGCAAGGTCACGATCATTTCACCGGCCGAAATCTCGATCGAGGAAGCCTATCAGGTGTTCGAGTCGGTCCTGGAGGTCCACGGGTATGCCACGGTCACCTCCGGGGAGATCATCAAGATCGTGCCCTCGCCGGAAGCCCGCAGCAAGAACATAGAAACCCGCATCCGCGAGGAGGCCGGCGCCGGGCAGGACCGGGTGATCACCCAGTTGATTCCCCTGAAATACGCCGATCCCAACGAAATCAAGCAGCTTCTCACCCCGATGGTCTCCAAGAACAGCGTGATTCTGGCCTACGCCCCCACCAACATGCTGATCGTCACGGACGTGGAATCCAATATCAACCGGCTGGTGCGTATCCTGCGGGTCATCGACGTCACCGGCATCGGTCATCAGATCGTGGTGGTTCCCCTGGAGTATGCCGATGCCACCAAAATGATCAAGCTGCTCGAAACGGTTTTTCAGGACAGGGGGCGAGCGCGCAGGGTGGCCGGCGCAGTCGACGTTCAGACGTTCAAGTTTGTCGCCGACGAACGCACCAACGCCATCGTGCTTATGGGGAGCGAGGTGGAGGCCGAACGGGTCAGGCGGCTCATCGCGCTCTTGGACCGCGAAACGCCGCGCGACAAAGGCAATATCCGGGTGTATTACCTGGAGTTTGCCACCGCCGAGGATTTGGCGGCCGTTTTGCGGGATCTTCCCAGCAAAGGGACCGCGACCGGGGTTGCGGCCGGGGAGGGTCAGCCGGCGGCGCCGATTGTTTCCGGCAATGTCCGCATCACGGCCGACAAGGCCACCAACAGCCTGATCATCATGGCGGACGCCGACGACTACCTGGTGCTCGAAGAGATCATCCGCAAGCTGGACATCCCGCGCTCGATGGTCTACATCGAAGCCTTGCTGATGGAGGTCAACGTCGAAAAGAGCCTGGATTTCGGGGTGGAGTGGAGCAGCTTCGGAAAGACCACCGTCAATGACCGCAGCGCCGTTTTCGGCGGCGGCTTCGGGACCGGCGGCGCCCGACTGGGCGGCGGGGCCGCTGGAGAGCTGCCCATCGACGTCGGCAGCGGGTTTTCGATGGGTATCATCAGCGAGCCCATCACCGTCGGCGGCTTCACCTTTTCCAATATCACCGCCCTGGTGCAGGCGGTCAAAACCGACGATGCCTTTCACATCCTCTCAACCCCCCAGATCCTGACCACCGACAACGAGGAGGCCAGCATCACCGTCGGCGAAAACCGACCGTTTCAGACCACCACCTCCACCAGCGACAACGACACCTTCAACTCGTTTGAATACAAGGATGTCGGCAAGATTCTGACCATCACGCCCCACATCAGCGAGGGGCGGATGGTGCGGCTCAAAATCGACCTCGAGGTGACCAACGTCGTGGGCTCCGGCCTAAGTCTGCAGCCGATCACCTCCAAGCGCACCGTCAACACCACCGTCATCGTTAACGACGGCAACACCGTGGTTCTTGGCGGCCTGATCGACGATTTGAGTGAGAATCAGGAAACCTCGGTGCCCTGCCTGGGGGACATCCCCGGGCTCAAGTATCTGTTCAGCTCGATTTCCAACAGCACGATCAAAACCAACCTCTATGTGTTTCTGACCCCTCATGTGGTCAAGAGCCCCGCGGAGGCCGACGGCGTCTACCGCTCCAAAAAAGATCAGATCGACAAGGTCCGCAAGGATGCCCGCGAGGCCAGTGAAATCAAGCTCTACGAACGCCTGTTGAATGAAAAGGCGCCGGTCGACCCCGAGCCCCCCCAAGTCGAGCCCCCAGCGGGGTCCACCCCCTGAAAACGGCAGCGCCGCTATGAAACCCAGACTGGCCGAGATCCTCGCGCAAAAATTCGGCGTTCCGCAGGAGGCCTATACCGATGCCCGCAGGCTGGCGCTGGAAAAAGGCCTTAGCGTCGGCGAGGTCCTGATTCAGCGCAACGCCCTGAGCGAACACCAGCTGCTCGAGGCGCTCAGCCTGCAGTATGATCTGCCGTTGTGGCCGAACCTGCCCCTGGAAAACATCGGGGGGCCGTTCGTTCAGCGGGTGCCGATCCAGTTTCTGAAAAAGTTTCTGATGGTGCCCCTGGAAAAAGGGTCTCCCACCGGCGGCTGCACCATCGCCGTGTGGAACCCGGCGGCTTTTCAGGCCTTGGATGACCTCGGGCGGTTGCTGGAGGTGAGCGACTACCAGGTGGTCCTGGCCCCCCGCAGCGCCATCCTGGCGGCCATCAACATGTCCTACGATTTCAGCGAAGGCTCGGCCGAGCAGCTCGTCCAGGACATGACCGAAAACGGCAGCACGATCATCAGCGAAATCCAGGACACCGCCGATCTGCTCGACGACACCAGCGACGCCCCGATCATCAAGCTGGTCAACCACATCATCACCCAGTCGATCAAGGCCCGCGCCAGCGACATCCACATCGAGCCCTACCAGGACTCCTTCAAGGTCCGCTACCGGGTGGACGGCATTCTCTACGACCTGCTCGCGCCGCCCAAGTGGATCCAGCCGGCGCTGACCTCCCGCATCAAGGTCATGGCCAGGCTGAACATCGCCGAGAAGCGCCTGCCCCAGGACGGCCGCCTGGATGTCAAGGTCGGCAACCAGGAGATCGACGTGCGCGTCTCGACCCTGCCCACCGGTTTCGGGGA
>JBFYWS010000272.1:0-3270 GCA_041310935.1 Desulfobacteraceae bacterium
CTCAGGTGATGTGCCACCACCAGTTACCCAATGAAAAAGTGTTATCCAGCGGCTTATGGCGTTCCATGATAGGATTTTCAGTATCCCCCGGGTCAGGGAATGTCAAGCATTATTCGTGCAACGCCGCCATTAAACTTAAGTAAGACCCAAGTTGAGCGATTCCTGTTTTGGTTTTTTGCGGAATGGCCTGATGGGGTCTGCCTCCGCATGGGCCGCCGCAAAAGACACCCCGGCTTCGCTCACGTCTTTTTTTGACAACCGGGGTGTGGTACTTAATGTTTGACTTTAAACAACTTTGCCGCATCAAAGGGTCAACGGCTTCACATGCACATGGTGGGGACAAAAAACGTGAGCCTCACGTTTCGGGCGTTGCTTCTCGGCCTCGTGCTGATAGCCGTAACTTTCGACCGGGTGCCTGCCGCCGCGCTGGAAGTCGAGCACCGACTCGAAATCGAACTGATGCCTTCCGCCCACCTGCTCACGGGGCGCGATGTGCTTCACATCCGCCTCGACGACCGTCGCAAGCTGGTGTTCGCGCTTTCCGAGCGGGTAGCTCAACTGCGGGTCGAGGTGGACGGCAAACCGCGGATGTTCAAGTTCACGAATTCGGAGCTTACCGTCCCGTTGGAGCCGGATGAACGCCAACGCACCGTAGAGGTCGTCATCACCTACGAGGCGAGTTTCAATGACCCCGTACCGATCACGCCGCTGAACACCGACAATCCCGGTTTCGGCGTCACCGCTTCCATAACGCCGACCGGCACGTTTCTGCTGGCCGGAGCCGGGTGGTACCCGGACCTGGTCGACGGCCGCGAAACTTTCCCCCTGCTGCGGGTGAAAGCGCCGGAGGGGGTTCTGGCCGTAACCTCCGGCATGGGCCTCGGCCACACCACGCGGGACGGGGCCACTTTCTCGGAGTGGCGGATCGACAACCCGTTGCGCGGCCTGGCCCTTTCCGCCGCGGCATACGGGGTGCAGGAAAAAAAGGTCGGTGACGTTGTCGCCGCCACCTATTTTCTGCCCCGCAACCAGGACCTGTCCGCTGCCTATCTCGATGCGATCGCAGCCTACCTGGAACTTTACTCGGAGCTGTTCGGGCCTTACCCGTTTCCGAAATTCGCGGTGGTGGAAAATTTCTTCCCCACCGGCTACGGTTTTTCCTCCTACACACTTCTGGGAAGCGCCATCCTGCGGCTGCCCTTCATTCTGAACACCAGCCTCGGGCACGAGATCGCCCACTGCTGGTGGGGAAACGGCGTCTTTGTCAACTACGAACACGGCAATTGGAGCGAGGGGCTCACCACCTATGTGTCGGACTATCTCTACAAAGAGCGGGAGTCGGCGGCAGCCGCCAAAGACTACCGCCTCCAGGCCCTGCGCAACTTCGCGACCCTCGTGCCGCCGGCAAAGGATTTCCCCCTCGCACGCTTCACCGGCCGGGTTGACACGGCGACCAAGGCCGTCGGCTACGACAAGGGGATGATGGTTTTTCACATGCTGCGCAAGGCCATCGGGGAGGAGGCTTTCTGGGGGGCGCTGCGCGACATCTACCGCGAACGGCTGTTCCAGTCGACCGCATGGGATGACCTGCGCCAGGCGTTTGAGAAACGATCCGAGCGCTCCCTCAAGGTGTTCTTCGACCAGTGGGTCAACCGCAAGGGGGCGCCGCGCATCCACCTGGCGGATCTCCGGCGCGACCGGGCGCCTGACGGGTGGAAGGTCACGGGCCGCCTGGCTCAAGACAAACCTTTTTTCCAGGCCGAATTCGAGCTCGCTTTAGATGGCGGCGGCCTGCACGTTTTACGGCGCGTCGAGCTCTCCGGGGAGTCCGTGTCCTTCGAGGTCGCCGCGACCTCAGAACCGGAGCAGATCGTCGTCGACCCGGATTACAACGTGCTGCGCCGGCTCGACCCGTCGGAGATTCCGCCGACGGTGAACGCGCTGAAAAGCTCCGCTTCCAGCCTTCTGGTCGTCTGCGAAGCCGCAGGCGGCAGCGGGCAAAAGGTGGCGGACACATTGGCCGGCTCCCTCGGCCTCGGGAATTTCGTTATTCTGCCGGAAGCCCAGGTCGACCGCAACCGCTTTAAAGGGCAGGACGTCATCCTCGTGGGGTACCCCCGCACGGTCGAATGGCTGAGCACTATGCCGGCCTCTTTGCGCCTGCAGAAAGAGGGGTTTTCCCTTGGGGGGGCGCAAGGCTCCACCGCGCGGGATATGTTTTTCGGCGTTTTCACCAACCCGTACGACCCCGGCCGGGTCTTGGCCGTTTTGCTGCCGACAGCCTCTCTGGACGCAGCGAACGTCGCCGCCAAGATCACCCATTACGGCCGGTTCAGCTATCTTACCTTTCGCGACGGCCAGAACCGTGACAAGGGGTCATGGGAACCGGCCGATTCGCCGGTGGTTCATCGATGGAAATGAAACCAAAAAGCAAATTATGGGCCCCGTTGATCCTGCTTGTCACCGCCGGTTCGCTGATGGCCGGCGTATCCGACCAGTTCGTCTACGACTTCAGGCAGGGCCGCCGCGCGGCGCTCTCCGAGCTGGCTCCGACGCTGCGCAAAAGCAGCATCGTCGTCGTCGGCGAGCAGCACACGGACGAAGCGCACCACCGCGCGCAGCTCAGGGTCATCCAGGCCCTGGTGCAGGCCGGCGCCAAGGTCGCCGTCGGTCTGGAGATGTTTCGAAAGGACAGCCAGCAGGCCCTTGACCGCTGGACGGCCGGCGACATCGGCCCGCGGGAGTTCGAGGCTGCCTACTATGATAACTGGAACTACCCCTGGGCTGCCTACAGCGCCATTTTTGAATACGCCCGCGCCCAGCGGATCCCGATGATCGGCCTCAACGTTCCCCGGGAGATCACGCGCCAGGTGTCACGCGGCGGCTTCCAGTCCCTCACCGAGGCGCAGCGGGGACAGCTCTCGGACGTGACCTGCAGCATCGACGAGGAGTACATGCGCTACATCCGCAGTGTCTACGGCGCGCATGCCCATGGAAACATGAATTTCACGTTTTTCTGCGAAGCCCAGATGATCTGGGACGTGGCGATGGCCGTTCACTCCCTGGAGTATCTCAAGGCGGACCCCGACGCCACGGTGGTGATCCTGACCGGCGTGGGCCACGCCCAGAAAGGCGCCGTGCCCCGCCAAATCCGTTTGCGGTCGCAAGTGCCGATCGCGGTCATGCTACCGGAAGTCCCCGGCAGCATCGATTCCAAAACGGTCGATGTGCAGGACACCGACTATCTTTTGCTGGATGCGAAATGAAATT
>JBFYWS010000287.1:0-4653 GCA_041310935.1 Desulfobacteraceae bacterium
TCTGCGGGAAAACATGACGGGATATCTCTCGGTCGATTTTTCGGGGGTTCAAAAAAACGACCGTCGCAGTCAAAACGGGCAGGGCGGGATATCTAATCCCCAAACCCTGCCCGTTGACTTACACGGCTGCGGCTGGACACGCGCCTCTAGTCTTCGTTCAGCTTGCCCTGCAGGTTTTCACGCAGAATTTCGCCGAAGGAAGAAGTGGCCGGCCCCATGTTGTTGACGTAATCGCTGAGCAGGGACTGGTCGTCTTCCATATCCATCCGCTTGATGGAGAGTCCGATGCGGCGGTCGTCACTGTTGATGTTCATCACCCGGGCGGTGATAACGTCGCCGACGTTGTACATGCCGACGGGGGTCTTGATTTTCTCCTTGCTGATCTCCGAGACGTGGACCAACCCCTCGATGCCTTCCTCGAGTTCGACGAAAACACCGAAATCGGTCACATTGGTCACCGTTCCGGTGATCTGCTTGCCGACCTCATAGCGTTCGGCCACGGTCTGCCAGGGGTCGTCCTGAAGCTGCTTGATGCCCAGCGAGAAACGTTCGTTCTCTTTGTCGATGTCGAGAACGATGGCCTGCACCAGATCCCCCTTCTTATAGATTTCATTGGGGTGTTTGATGCGCTTGGTCCACGAAATATCGGAGATATGAATCAACCCGTCAATGCCTTCGTCGATGCCCACGAACAGACCGAAGTCGGTGATGTTCTTGATCTTGCCCTCGATGGTGGTCCCGATCGGGTATTTCTCGTTGATCACGTCCCACGGGTTGGGCACGACCTGTTTCATCCCCAGAGAGATCCGGCGGTTGTCGGGCTTGATATCCAGCACCACCGCGTCGACCATTTCACCGACGGAAACCACCTTGGAGGGGTGACGGACCTTGCGGGTCCAGGACATCTCGGAAACGTGGATCAGACCTTCGATGCCTTCCTCCAATTCGACGAAGGCGCCGTAGTCGGTCAGGCTGACAACCTTCCCGTTGACCCGCGAGCCGACCGGATACTTGCTGGCGGCCATGGTCCAGGGATCCGGTACCAGCTGCTTGACACCGAGGGAGACGCGTTCTTTCTCGAGGTCCAGATGCAGGACCTTGACCTGGATCTTGTCGCCGACGGAATACATTTCGGACGGGTGCTTGACACGCCCCCAGGAAATATCGGTGATGTGCAGCAGACCGTCCAGTCCGCCGAGGTCGACGAAGACGCCGTACTCGGTGATGTTCTTGACGGTCCCGGCCATGACTTTGCCCTCATGGATCGCGGTGAGGGTTTGGGTCCGCTTGCTCTCGCGCTCCTCTTCCAGCAGGACCCGCCGCGAGAGTACGATGTTGCTGCGTTTGCGATTATATTTGAGAATCCGGAAGGGGAAGCTTTTGCCGACCAGTTCATCCAGATTGCGGATGGGGCGCAGATCCGCCTGAGAGCCCGGCAGAAATGCCTGGACGCCGACGTCAACCGAAAAACCGCCCTTGACCCGGTTGGTGATGACGCCCTCGATCGTGCCGTTGTCGTCGTAGCAGGTTTTGATGGCATCCCAGACCTTGACCTTGGCGGCCTTTTCCTTGGACAGGATGACGCGCTCCTCTTCGTCATCCCAGTATTCCACCATGACCTCGATTTCGTCGTTGAGGTTGGCGTTGATTTGACCATTCTCATCGCGGAATTCCTGGATACGGATCTGGCCTTCGGACTTGTAACCGATATCCACTAGTACGTAGTCCTTGTCGACGGCAATGATCCTGCCGTTTACGACCTCGCCTTCCCGGAAGCGCTTGATGCTCTCCTCGTACATTTCCATCAAGTCTTCCATGGTTTCTTCGGCCGGGGTGCCGGGAGTGGTGCCCATTTCATCCGATGGCGGGTCGCTGAGCGCTGCGGCGGCCGTCTCTGCGGCTTCCAGCTGGGGCGTTTGAGCGTCTTGCTGAACCTCTTGCGGTTGTTTAGAATCGTTTTCTGTAAGATTTTCCATGAAACAAGTATTCCCCCTTACCTATTTTATTTGCGTCCCTTTCAAAGGGAATCGCATAAGCCAGCCCTACTACCAGACAAATGATAAAAAAACAACCCTAAAGTGAGGCGCAACACGTGCGAAAAGGCGCTGCGGTGCAGGACCAGGCGGTTTCAGCCACGAGTTTGGCGCATTTTTCGCGAAACGTGGGTCAACATCTGGTCGATTACCTCGTCAATCGTCAGGTCCGTGGAATCCACCGGAATGGCATCCTCCGCCGGCCTGAGCGGCGCCAGCGCCCGGCTGCGGTCGTTGGCGTCCCGCTGGCGGATGGCCGTTTCGATTTCCGCCAGGCTCTGGCCGGTGCGGCCATGGACTTCCGCAAAACGCCGCAGGGCCCGGGTGCGGGGGGAGGCGTCCAGGAAAAATTTGACATCGGCCCCCGGAAAGACGACCGTGCCCATGTCCCGGCCTTCAAAAACGGCGCCGCCGTTGCGGCCCAGTTCGCGCTGCAATCGCAGCAGACCCCGGCGAACCGGCGGGCGCGCCGAAACGGCCGAGGCCATCATGGTGACTTCCGGTGAGCGGAGCTGGTCGCTGACGTCCTTCCCGTCGGACCACAGGCGCGTGCTGCCGTCTTCGGCGGACGCAAAGGCGAGCTTCAGGCAGCCGCAGAGCCGCTCCAGGCCGTCATCGTCGTCGGCCTGGAGGTCGGCGCGCAGCGCCGCGAGGGCCACCGCGCGGTACAAAGCGCCGGTGTCCACGTAGCGATACCCCAGCCGGGCGGCCAGGGTGCGGCTGACCGTGGTCTTGCCCGCACCGGCGGGCCCGTCGATCGTAATGATCAGCCGGCGCTCTATTTTCTCTGAAGACATAAACGGTCACTCCCAAACAGGCGCTGGGGATGGGTCTAAAGGGCCGCTGCCAGCGCCTTCAGAAAGCGTTCATTTTCACTTGGGAGGCCGGCGTTGACCCTCAGAAAATGGGGATACCCGTAGCCGCCCATCGGGCGCACAATGACGCCTTGGCGCAGCAGCTTTTGGTTCACGGCCGCAGCGTCCCGTTCCAGGTCGACCAGGAAAAAATTGGCTTCGGTCGGAAAATAATGGACGTGCATGCGCCGCAGGCCCTCCTGGAGATAGGCCAGACCGTCGTGGACGGCCTTCAGGGTCCGCGCCAGGTGCTCGCTGTCCGCCAGTGCCGCGCAGGCCGCGGCCTGCGCCAGGGTATTGGTGTTGAAGGGCTGGCGGATGCGGTGGATCAGCTCCGCGACGGCCTGCGGCATGATGCCGTAGCCGATCCGCAGCCCGGCGAGGCCGTAGGCCTTCGAAAATGTCCGGAGGGCCACGAGCAGGCGGTTTTCGTCGAGATAGGCGCGTCCGTCCGGGCTGTCCGGGGCCTGCACGAACTCCACGTAAGCCTCGTCGAGCACCACGACCACCCCGGCGGGCAGCGCCGCCAGGAAGGAATCAAGGGCCGCGCGCGTCACCACGCTTCCGGTCGGGTTATGGGGGTTGGTGATGAACACCATCCGGGTTTTGGGGCTGAGGCGTTTTGCAAGGTCCTCCAGGTCGATGACGAGCTGCCGCAGGGGGGAATAAACCGGAACGGCGCCGGCGGCCCGCACCGTAATGTCGTACATCAGAAAGGAAGGCTTGGGAATCAGGACTTCGTCGCCGGGCTGCAGAAACACCCGCGCCAGCATGCCGATGAGATCGTCGGAGCCGTTTCCCAGAACGATATTGGCGGGGGCCACGCCGAGTTTGGCCGCCAGCTGGCGCGTCAATCGATAGCCGGTGGCATCCGGGTAGCGGTGGAGACTTTTCAGGCAGCGGCTGACGGCCGCCGCCGCCATGGGCGAGGGGCCCAGGGGGTTTTCGTTGGAGGCCAGTTTGACCGCATCGGAGATGCCGTACTCGCGCTCCAACTCTTCACAGGGTTTGCCGGGTTCGTAAGGCTGGTTTGCCAGAATGTAGTCGGGTGCCGGTAGATTCATTGGACTGAATTCCGCTTTGCGGGCAGCAAGCCGCCCGGAATGCCAGCAGGGTAAACAAAGCGCAGCGCCGGCCCTATTTTTGAGCGGCCTTGCGGCCGGCCTCGATGGCGCTCATGTTGAGGGGAATGAATTTTTCCTTAGCCGCAAACTCTTCTTTGACGCATTCCCGGAACAGGTCGAAATCGACGATCTGGCTGCGGGCCACGAAAGCCGCCAGGGCCACGATATTGGCCGCCTTGACGCTTCCCAGGGCGTCGGCGATGTCCGTCGCCGGCACCTTCAGCTCGTCGACGTCCTTGCGGTTGGCGTCGATCGGGATCAGCGAACTGTTGATCAGCACCACGCCGCCGGGCTTCACGGCCGGGGCGAACTTTTCCAGCGATGGCCGGTTCATGGCCACCAGGTGCTGGGGGTTGCGGATGATGGGGGACCCGATCGGCCGGTCACTGATGACCACGGTGCAGTAGGCGGTTCCGCCGCGCATCTCCGGACCGTAGGAGGGGATCCAGGCCACTTCGTAACCCGCCTGCATGGCTGCGTGGGCGAGTATCTTTCCGGCCAAAAGAATCCCCTGGCCGCCAAATCCGGCAAACATCACTTCGCTTTGCATATCCTCTCCTCGCGCTACTCGGGGGTTTTGAATTCACCCAGCTGATAATAGGGCAGCAGGGTTTCTTCCGACCACTTGACCGCGTCGGAGGG
>JBFYWS010000292.1:0-3859 GCA_041310935.1 Desulfobacteraceae bacterium
GCGGCTGGAACGCTGACATGGCCGAAGCCGGAGCACCCGCGGCAAAATGAAAGCCGCACCCGCTCACGAGGATGAACTCGCACACCGCCTTTCGACCCGATGACGAGGAAATCGATGATCGGCAGTTACCTCGGCGAACTTTCCCGGCAAGACCCCTTGCACGGGTATCTGCAGCACCACATCGCACCCCAACTGGGTTTTGCGTCTCTCAATGCGTGTTACCGGGTCTTCCAGTTCGCCTACTCCCGCAACGTCTACCTGTACGAGGAAATACACGGAGGCCCCAAGCTGGTCGGCAAGTTTTTCAAATTATCCAACGCGGACCAGGCCCGCAAAGCGGGTGAAACCGAATTCAACAACCTCCTTTTCCTGCGCGGTTTGGGCCTGTCCGCCCGGCCGCACTATGTGATCCGCCCCTATGGGTTCAATCCGGACATCGACAACCTGCTGGTGCTCGAATACGTGGCGGCCGAGCCTCTGAGCGAAATCATCAACGGCGCTATCCATCAGGGCCACCGCCGCCGCCTTTTTCGGAAACTGTCCGCCCTGGCCCATTTCCTGGCCGCACTGCACCATCGCACCACCGGCGAGGGCCCCGTCCAATTCGGTGACAGCCTTGAATACATGGGGCGGCTGTTGAGATCCCTGACCGAGAAGTGGGGGCTGGGCCACGCGGACGGCGACGACTTTTACGGCCTGCGCGAGGCATGGCGCGCCCGCGGCTGCATGTGGGAGGACCGCGCGGTGCTCGTCCACGGCGACGCCACCCCGTCCAACCTCCTTTTCGGCAGGGGACGGGACGTGATCGCGATCGACCTGGAACGGATGCAATGGGCCGACCGCGTTTTCGATCTGGGCCGACTCTGCGGCGAGCTGAAACATTGCGTCTTCCGGGCCACAGGCGACCTCTTTGCGGCCGAGCCGTTCATCGGCCATTTCCTGTGGGAATACTGCGGACACTTTCCGGACCGGGAGAGCGCCTTTCGCTCCATCACCCGGCGCATACCCTTCTACATGGGCATCACCCTGTTGCGCATCGCCCGAAATTCCTGGATCGACGGGGACTATCGCTGGCGTCTCATTCATGAGGCCCGCCAGATCCTGAAGGCACCGACATGATCATCCGCGGCATCATTTTCGACGTCAACGGCACCCTCATCGACATCCTCACCGATGAAGGCGATGAGAGAATCTATCGGGCCATCGGTCATTTTCTGTCCTATCAGGGAATCTACCTGCATCGCGGGCAGGTCCGGGACAGGTATTACCAGATCCTGGACCAGCAGCGCCGCGCCAGCACGGAGACGCACCACGAATTTGATGCCGTGCGGGCCTGGCGCGAATTCCTCGCGCTGAACTCGGGCGCCGCGGCCGCCCTGCCGCCCGACAAGCTCGCGCAGATGCCTCTTTTTCTGGCCGAGATGTACCGGGGCATCTCCTGCCGCCGCCTGCAGCTCTATCCGGAGGTGAAGGCCGTGCTGGACGAATTACATTCCCGCTTCAAACTGGCCGTTCTTTCCGATGCCCAAAGCGCCTGGGCCCGACCGGAGATGCGCACGGTGGGAATCGACTCGTATTTCGACCCGATCGTCATCTCCGGTGATTACGGTTTCAGAAAGCCGGACCGGAGGCTTTTCGAGGCCGCCCTGGCCGGAATGGGGCTTGACGCCGAGGAGGTGATTTTTGTCGGCAACGACATGTATCGGGACGTTTTCGGTGCCGGACAACTCCGCATGAAAACCGTATGCTTCGCACACGACCACCTCATCGAGCATATGGACGGGGTTGACCCCGACTACATCATCTATCAGTTTGCCGAACTCCGGCAGGCCATCGACTTCTTCGAACGTCAACGGCAAAAGGAGTAACCGCCGCCATGCTGGTGCGAAATTTTATGGTCACCGATGTGGTCACCCTGTCTCCGGACCAGACCTGCCACGAAGCGCTTCAAGCGTTTCAGCGCCACAAGGTCCGCCGCGCGCCCGTCGTGCAGAACAACAAGCTGGTGGGAATCGTGAGCGAGCGGGACCTGCTGCGGGTCATGCCCGGAACCTGTGCCCAGGCCTCCACGATAGCCGGCGAGGCCGGCATGGATCTGCCCGTCCGAGACATCATGCGCACCAAGGTCATCACCCTCAGCCCGAGCGACCACCTGAAGCAGGCCGCCAGCATCATGCTCACGCATCAGATCGGCGGGGTTCCCGTCGTCCAGGGCGGACAGCTCAAAGGGATCATCACCGAATCCGATATTTTCAAAGCATTCTACGGGATCCTGACGTCAACCCAAGGCTGGATCATCCTCTTCGAAGAACCGGCCGAACTTGCCGATGCACAGCACGATTACGTAAAACTTTGCCTGGAGCATGGCTGCCTGGTACACACCGTTCTCAAATACCCGACAGCCACGGGGTCAACCATGTACTACCTGTGCGTCGCCGGCGCAGGCGTCGACACCTTCGTCAGGAAGTTGTGGGCCATGTCAAACCAGGTGGTGCTGGTGGAATAGGCGCCAATGCTGGGTTCACCGGGGTGCGGCTTTACGCCGGGACGCTTACCTGATATGATTTGTGGAGTAACTACTTAGGCAGATAGACTGAAGGCGTTTAGGGACAAATCATGCTTGATCACACAAAACTTCAGGCATTTGACTATGCTGATGAAGTAGCAATGTTGGTTTCCGATCGGGTAACCGCGTCGTTTCCGAAAGAAGAGTTGTTTGGTCTGATTTCTCAAATACGGCGGGCAGCGGTTTCAGTTCCTTCAGCCTTCAAACTAAACACCTGAGCAGTTACGGCCCCACAACCTCAACGGATTTGAAAGGCAAGCCGATGGGACTCACATGGATTATCGCAGCGGTCGTGGCGGTCGTCGCCCTGGTGGGCATCTCCCTCTACAACAAGCTGGTCCGGCTGCGCAACACGGTGCGATCGGCGTGGTCGGACATCGACGTGCAACTCAAGAAACGCTACGACCTCGTGCCGAACCTGGTGGAGACGGTGAAGGGCTACGCGGCCCACGAGCAATCGCTCTTCACGAAAGTGACCGAGGCCCGGGCGCAGGCGATCCGGGCCACGGGTCCCGCCGAAACCGCGCAGGCCGAAAACATGCTCCGGGATTCGCTGAAGAGCCTGTTTGCCGTGGCCGAGGCCTATCCCGAGCTGAAGGCGAATCAGAACTTCTTGCAGCTGCAAACCCAGCTCAAGGAAATCGAGGACACCATCGAAGCCGCGCGGCGCTACTACAACGCGGTGGTGCGGGATTTCAACACCGCAATCGAGCAGTTCCCCTCGAACCTGATCGCCTCGCAGTTCAAATTCGCGAAGAACGATTTCTTCGAGCTCGAAAGCCCGGAGGTCGAGCGCAAACCGGTCCGGGTCGGTTTCTGATGGCAGGCGCGACCATGCATCCCGCACCCACCCCCGTCGTGCATCCCGCACACGCCGCCCGGCCGTCCTTTTTCGGCGCCGCACTGGCGGTCGTGCTCTCCCTCCTCATCAGCGGCACGGGCATCGCCGCGGCCGCATCCGAACGGATCCTGTCGTTTTCAAGTGCGATCACGGTGGACCCCGACGCGAGCATGCGCGTGACGGAGACCATCAAGGTCGTAAGCTCCGGGGACCAGATCAAGCGAGGCATCTACCGGGATTTTCCCACGACCTACAAGGACCGGGCCGGGAACACCTATGTCGTGGACTTCATGATCCAGGCTGTCGCGCGCGACGGCAGGCCCGAGGCGCACCACACCGAAGCCCTTTCAAACGGCATCCGGGTCTACATGGGCCAGAAGGAGACCTTGCTGCCGCCGGGCGAGCACACCTACACGCTGAGCTACCGCACCGACCGGCAGATAGGCTTCTTC
>JBFYWS010000315.1:0-2752 GCA_041310935.1 Desulfobacteraceae bacterium
CACCCCGCCGCCGGATTCGCCGGAGGATGCCAGCGCTTGGCCGCTGAGCAGGATGAGAATGAAGTGTGTGAAGATCGCCGCAGCGCCAAACATGCTCCAACGCGTACCCGGTTGTCCCATATAATAAACCTCCGCCCTACCGGTAGATGGAACTGACGTGCCTGATTTTATTTGAAAGGAAAAAATTGAATTGCGGGGTCTATATCATCGCCTTTGAATGTTTGTCAAAGCTTTTTTGCGGTGAAGGTTTCCGGAGCCGCACGGGGATAAAAGCGGATCGGCCTGGAATCCGTGCGGGGTGTTTCCGATGGTGTGCCCCACGCCGCACCTGGGACACTATCTAGCACAGGCCCCCGGGGGTTGCAAGTTGACCCCAGCGGCTTGATTTTTCGACCGCGTTGTGCCAAAATCATCGTTCAAGAGCCTGATGGCGAGGGCTTTCATTTCTTTGCGGGCGCGCACTTTCAGTCGACCTTTCCGCTGCCGCGCATGTTCGGATCTTCTTCCTGCATCGCCTGCGCCCGAAATGTCGCGACCGTCGGAAACGGGAGGAAGCCGCATGCGCACCGGGACCGAAAAGGAAATGCTCCTCAAGGCCATCGACGCCTTCCGCAACAAACTCATCGTTGTCTCCCCGGACTACTGCATCCTCGCATGGCGATGTCACCGCGACGCCCCATCGGACGGTGAAGGGGTTGGCCAGCTCTGCTATCAGGTCCTGCATGCCCGCTCCGAGCCCTGCGGGCACTGCGCGGTCAAAACCGTTTTGGAGACGCGCAGACCGGCCTGGAGCCCTCGCAATGAGGATCTGCTGAGCGGTGAAACCGTTCCCTGCCATTACGCCTATCCCATATTCGCGGGGGATGCGATCGAAGCGGTTGTCAGCATGGAGATGGAGCTGCCCGCCCGCAGCCAAATCGAAGAGGAGCTCCAGCGCTCCAACGCGTTCTTGAGGAACCTGATCACCAGCGCCGTGGACGGCGTCATGGCCGCCGACAAAAAGGGCAAGGTCATCATCTTCAACGACACGGCGGAGGAGATTTTCGGATACGGTGTGCAAGAGGCTCTCGCAACGCTGGACATCCGCGCCATCTACCCCGCCGGGGTCGAACGCGAGGTGATGCGACAGTTGCGCAGCGAAGCGCACGGCGGCCGCGGCAAGCTGAGGTCCTACCTGGTGGATGTGCTGCACCGCGACGGTACCCGCATCCCCATCAACCTGAACGCCGCGATCGTCTATGAAGGCGACCGGGAGGTGGCTACCATCGGGTTTTTTCACGACATGCGGGAAGCCCTGCACATGAACAAGGTGCTTGAAAAAGTCCAGGTCCAGCTCATGCAGTCCGAAAAGATGGCCTCGCTCGGCAAACTGGCGGCCGGGGTGGCGCACCAGCTGAACAACCCCCTGGGCGGCGTCACCCTCTACACCCGGCTCGTGCTCGAAGACTACGAGCTGCCGGCCGGCGCCCGCGACGATCTGGGCCGCGTGCTGCGAGACGCCGAGCGCTGCCGGGAGACGGTCAAGGAGCTTCTGGAGTTCACCCGGCAGACCCGCCACCTGATGCAACCCCACGACATCAACCAGGCCATTTCCCGGACGCTCTTCCTGCTGAAGAACCAGCCCCTGTTTCAAAACATCACGATCGAAACGCACCTGGGCGGAAGCCTGCCGCCGGTTCACAGCGACATCCAGCAGATCAACCATCTGTTCATGAACCTCATTCTCAACGCCGCGCAGGCGATGGGCGGCTGCGGCCGGCTGGTCATTCGCACCTCATGTGCGCCGGGCGCTGCCGACCGCGTGCATATTGAAATATCCGACTCCGGCCCCGGCATCGCGGCGGATGTGCTGCCGCACATTTTCGAGCCTTTCTTCACCACCAAGCCGGAAGGGGAGGGCACCGGGCTCGGGCTGAGCATGGTCTACGGCATCGTTGAAAACCACGGCGGCCAGATCAAGGCCACGAGCACGCCGGGGGAAGGGGCCACGTTTGTCATTCAGCTGCCGATCACATCCAACACCGATGGAGAGCGCAATAGTGGAAACGACGCGAGCTGCAGCAGTGCGGATCTTAGTGGCCGATGACGAGGGGGACATCCGCGATGGCGCCGAACGGATCCTGCAGCGGATGGGATTTGACGTGCTCACAGCCGCCCGCGGTGATGACGCGGTGAAGCTCATCGACGCCTCCCAACCGGAAATCGTTCTGCTGGACCTCAAGATGCCGGGCAAGGACGGCATGGAGGTCCTGGCGCACATCCGGCAGCAGCACCCGGACATCCTGGCCATCATCATCACCGGCTATGCGACGGTTGACGCCGCCATCGCGGCCATGAAGCGCGGCGCCTATGATTTCATACCCAAGCCCTTCGAGCCCGACCAGCTCAGGATCGTGATCAACCGCGCCGCCGAACGGGTCCGGCTGGCCCGCGAGGCCGATTTCCTCGAACAGGAAAAGCGCCGGACGCTGTCCGATCTCGGCACTGAAAAAAGCCGCATCCACACCATCGTCGACTCCCTGCCGGACGGCGTGCTCGTCACCAACGCCTCCGGCCACGTGGTGCTGATGAACCCGGCCTGCCGGCAGCTCCTGTCCCTCAGCCCGGAGGCCGGGCCTGGAAAACCGGTCGCCACCTATCTGCCGGATGAAGCCCTCTGCGCCCTGATCATGGACATTTCGCAGGGCAAGCACCTGGATTACGGCGACATCCCCGACTACGAGTTTGCCCTCGGCAGCGGCAAGTACCTGCG
>JBFYWS010000318.1:0-4004 GCA_041310935.1 Desulfobacteraceae bacterium
CCGGTATTGCGTATGTAAACACGGTCGCCGAGATTGCGTTTGACGATCTCATCCTTGAGGGTGTCCACCAGTTTCTGGGTGCCATAGGCCAGGCATCCGGTGCCGGTGCAAAAGGCGATGCAGGGTTTTTCCGGATCGAAGCGCTGCTTGGCCGCTTCCTGCAGTTTTGTGAGGTCTGCGGGTGACTTAATCTTCTTCATCATCGGTCGCTACCTTTTTCCCAAGCGTCTTTAGGATCTTGTTGGTTTTGGAAAGGGTTACCTGTCCCTGATACTCTTCGTCGACCACCAGGATCGGCCCCAGCGCGCAAGCCCCCAGACAGTTGACGGTCTCGAAGGTGAACTCCAGGTCGCCACTGGTCTCACCGGCCTTGATGTTCAGTCCCCGTTCGATGCTTTCCTGCAGCAGGCTCGCGCCGCGCACGTGGCAGGCCGTTCCCATGCAGAGGCTGAGCTGGTGCCGGCCCCGGGGAGTCAGGCTGAAGGCCTTGTAAAAGGTGGCCAACTCGTAAATGCGGCTGAGGGGGAGATCCAGGATGGTGCTCACCGCATTGAGAGCTTCCCTGGGGAGGTAATTGAACTCCTTTTGGACATCCTGGAGAATCGGTACCAGGAATCCCTTGTTCGAATTGTACTTCTGGATGATTTCGGCAACCTTTTTCATGTGTCGCATCCTCGATGGGAACTGGACCCCGCATGCCGATCGATCCGGCAGCGGCGCCCGCATGTGGGGTTACAATCGGGTCTTGGCCTCGAGCTTGGCGTATTCCGCGGAAACCCGATTCTGGATGTGTGCGATCATGTCGGGGGTCAGGTGGCGGAAACGACCCTGGGGCCGCAGGTAGTCTTCAACCGGTTTCAACTCCGCAACCTCGTGGGTTATCCGGTATTTCCCGTCGACGACCTCATAGAGCGGAAAAACGCCCGTCTCCACGGCCAGCCGGCCGATCCAGATCGCCTTGTTGGGCGCTATGCGCCAGCCGGTGGGGCAGACTGACAGAATATGAACATAGGCCGGACCGGGTGTACGGGCGGCCTTTTGCACCTTTTCCATCAGGTCGAAGGGATAACTGGAGCAGGCCGTGGCAACGTAGGGGACGTTGTGGGCCACGACGATTTCGGCCATGTTCTTCTTCCAGGTGCGCTGCCCGAAATGAATTTTACCTGCCGGCGAGGTGGTCGTGGAAGCCCCGAAGGGCGTGGAGGAGGAGCGTTGAATGCCCGTATTCATGTAAGCCTCATTGTCGTAGCAGACATACAGGAAATTGTGCCCCCGTTCAAGGGCCCCGGACAGGGCCTGAAAGCCGATATCGGTGGTGGCCCCATCCCCCCCCATGGCCAGAAAGACGGTTCCTTTTTCGGGCCGCTTGCCCTTGCGCACCAGGGCACGGTAACCGGCTTCGGCACCTGAGAGCACGGCGGCGGCGTTTTCAAAGGCCACGTGGATCCATGGCACCTTCCAGTTGGTGAACGGCAGCGGCGAGGAGATGATTTCCATGCACCCCGTGGCGCTACCCACAATCACGTTGTTGCCCAAAGCCTTGGCCACCAGTCGCACCGCCAGCGCTTCGGCGCACCCCTGACAGGCACGGTGCCCGGGGGTGAAATATTCCTTCTTTTCCAGCAAGCGTGTCGCATAGACGTTCAGTGTTTCCATATCGCTATCTCCATTCGGCCCATCCGGGTCCCGCCGCGGCAGCGGGAACCGCGTTATTCTCTGACGCCATAAAAAACGTAGTCTTCCTGCCGGACCTGCCCCTGGGCCATCTTTTCGCTTTTTGAATAGATAGCGATGTAGTCCTCGGGGGTAACGTCACGGCCAGCCAGCCCGCAGATGAAATTGGTGACCACCGGCATCTCCTTTTCGCCGTAAAACGCGCTGCGGATTTCACTGGCCACCGGTCCGCCAGGGCCCCCGTAGGAAACGGCCCGGTCGATGATAATCAGCCGTTTGGCGCCCTTGGCGGCCAGACGCAGTTCCTCGAAGGGAAAGGGCCGCCACAGCCGCAGCTTGATCAGGCCGACCGGTTTGCCCTGAGCGCGCAACTCGTCCACAGCCAAGGCCACGGTGTCGCCGGTGCTGCCCATGGATAAAAATACCGTTTCGGCGCCATCGATTTTGTAAGTCTCCACCGGCTGGTAGTAGCGCCCGGTGACCGCGCCCAGCTCTTGCCACGCTTTGAGAATGTGCGGCTTGGATTTGACCAGGGCCTCGTTTTGGGCCACTTTGGCTTCAGTGTAGATGCCGGGCATGCCGAAACCGCCGACGGTGGTGGGGTGGTCCGGGTTCAGGACGTTGATCGGATCGAAGTCGGGAAGGTACTGCTTGACCATTGCCGGATCCCAGAACTCAATCGGTTCGATGACATGCGTGAGGATAAACCCGTCCATGTTGATGATCACCGGCAGAGACACCTGCCGGTCCTCGGCCACCCGGAAGGCCCACATGACGTGATCGAAGACTTCCTGGCCGGTTTCGGTGAACACTTGGATCCAACCGCAGTCGCGCACGGACATGACATCGGTGTGGTCGTTCCAGATGCTCAGGGGGCCGGACAAGCTCCGGTTGGCCAGGATCATCACGATCGGCAGCCGCATGGAGGCGGCGATGAAGACGATTTCATTCATCAGGGCCAAGCCCTGGGAGCTGGTGCAGGTAAATGTCCGTGCACCGAGGGCTGAAGACCCACAGCAAACGCTCATGGCCGAGTGTTCGGATTCCACCGGGATAAATTCCGCGTCCAGCTTCCCATTGGCCACCAGGTCGGAAAGGTGCTCCACGATGTGGGTCTGCGGGGTAATGGGGTAGGCGGCGACCACATCCACGTTTGCCATACCAACGGCATCGGCCGCGGCAATCGACACTTCGACTCCAACTCGTTTTCCCATTATTCTTCCTCCGGTACCATAGCGATACACCCGGTGAAACATTCCTGGGCGCAGATGCCGCACCCCTTACAGTAATAGAGATCGGCTTCAAAGTAGTTCTCTTCGGTCTTGCGAATGGCCATGTCGGGGCAAAAAATATAACACACCCCGCAGCGGATGCATTTGGATTTGTCCACGATCGGGCGCATGGAGCGCCAGTCGCCGGTCTTGTACTGGCTGGCGTTGCCGGCATCGCTGACCACGCAACCGACCTCCAGTTCCTTCCAGGTCAGATCAGTTTCGGATTTGATTGTTTTTGCCAAAGATGTCTCCTTTCGATGACGCGACTGCACCCCGCCGTGGCGACCGGTGCGATCGTCACGAATTGGTGATTTCGGTTTCCTTATAGGCGCGCTTGAAGGCGTTTATGTTGCGACCCGCAATGCGGCCGAAACGTTTATCGAGCGGTGCGATCAGAGAATCGACGGGCACCACTTCCCGGGTCTTCAGCAGCGCCCCGAGCATGGTGGTATTGGTGATCGGCACGCCCAACTCCTCCTGGGCGATTTTGGAGGCATCCACCGTCGCCAGCCGCTGTTTGATCCCGAGCTCTTTGCGGATCTCATCGCATGAATACTTGGTGTTGGTGATCAGAGCCCCGTCGTCTTTCAACCCGGCGCTGACATTGACCAGCCGTAAAATAGACGGATCGAGCACCAGCACGAGGTCGGGATGATAGATATTGGTCCGCAACCGGATGGGTTCGTCGGAAATGCGGCAGAACGCCACTACCGGCGCACCCCGTCTTTCCGGTCCGAAGCTCGGAAAGGCCTGGGCGTACTTGCCTTCGCCAATGGCGGCCTGCGCGAGCAGCTCCGCCGATGTGACGGCGCCCTGGCCGCCTCTGCCGTGCAAACGAATTTCAATCATGATCTCATTCTCCAAGATATAGGTGCGAGGGAGTCTCGGCTGCAGTTTGGATTCTTATGGATTAGTAGCTAGCAGATACTTCGCTTCCTTGCAAGCTTAAATTTTGTTTTCAGCATCCTGCCCCCGCGTTTGCCGTTTCGCGTAAAATTGTTGTTGAGCTCGGCTTCAAACTTTGCTATTTTTTTCAAGTAGATCTGCGAATTGGGG
>JBFYWS010000323.1:0-3149 GCA_041310935.1 Desulfobacteraceae bacterium
ATCTGTTCCGCCAGGCATCCTTCCGCCCGCGGACCACCGACTGCGAGTTCACCGACTACATCGAGGCCGGCGAAGCCTACAAGACCTGCTTCGGGAAAGAGATCCAGGAGTACGAGGAAAACCTCATCGCTCAGGCCATCCGCGAGACCAGCGAGACCCATGAGGAGACCCTGCGGGAGGTCGTCTCCCAGCTCGACAAACATGGGCTGCCCGGTAGCGAGGTGCTTACCGCGGCACTGAACAACATCGTAGGCTTCCGCCGCCAGCGCGATTGCCAGACACTCAAGGCCTTCACCGCCTGCCACCGGGCACTGAAAGAGGCCATCAAGCGGGGTGCCGAGCTTGCCAACGCCCTGACGGAGCCCGCGCTCCACGACCTGGGCCGGGCGCGCAAGGCGCTCGATAGCCTCTGGCCCTTCCTGGAGCCCGAGCCCGACCTCGGCGATGGCGACCGGGACCACGCCGAGCAGCTCAAGGATCTGCTGGCCCGGGAGTCCTTCTTCCGCGAGCTGCCGGCCATCGATCAGCACACCAAGGCCCTGGAAACCGCCCACCAGACCCGCCTGCGACAGGCGCTCGACGCCCGGACTCAGGCTTACGCGGACGCCCTTCAACAACTGCGCGGCACGCCCGGCTGGGAGGAGGTCGGCGCGGACCAACGCGACCGCGTCGCCGATCCACTGGCGACTTATACCCTCGCCAAGACGACCAGCCCCTCGATACCCCAGCTTCGGGCGGACCTCGACGCCTGTCCGGTGCGTCGCGACAAGGCCATCGAGGAGCTCATGCGCTTGATCGACGGCAACCGGGTGGTCAAGGTCTCGGCAGCGGGCTACTTCGCCGGCGGCATCGAGAACGAGGAGCAGCTCGATCAGGCGCTCGATGGGCTGAAAGAGCAGTGTCTGGAGCTCATCGCGGCTGGCAAGAAGGTATTGGTGCAGTAGGGTGGGAATATCATGAGAGAGTCCATTAACCTGCGCACCCTTGCAAGTCGCGAGAGCGAGCAAATCGAGTGGAAAGAGAATGTTGCCGATATTGACGATGTCGTCGAGACCTTGTCTGCCTTCGCCAACGATCTGCAGAATCTTGGCGGGGGCTATGTCGTGTGTGGTGCACAGGAAGAAAAGGATGAGCATGGCTTTCCGAGACTCGTGCTGACCGGACTCACCGCATCACGTCTGAAGGAGATCGAAGGAAAGACGATAACCAGGTGTCGCGATCTCGTATCGCCGCCAATCACACCGCTCGTCGAAGAATTGCCCACTGAACAACCGGATCGTCGAATCCTGGTATTCATACAACCGGCGACTGACCAGGCGCATACGTTTCGGCGAGGTAAGGAAGGCGGCAAGCACTATGTGCGTGTCTCTCGCTCGACCATCGAGGCCCGTAATGGGGTGCTCCGTAATCTGCTCGTGCGCAAAGGCGCCATAGAGCCATGGGACCGCCGGGCGTGTAAAGCGGCAACCGAGAGCGATATCGATTTGCTCGCGCTACGCGAGGCTCTGCAACGCATGGGCATATTTTCGTCCGAGCGCGGTTTGGAACTTTATCTCTCGGATATTGTGCAGCTCAGTCCGTTCGTGCCTTCACTCTTCATCCGCGAGCCGCTGACCGGTGTGCTGCGGCCACGCAACTTCGCCGTGCTCCTGTTCGGCCGTGAGACTCAGCGGTTCATCCCAGGTGCATTCAGCATCTTCTCCCTGTATCCCGGAGCGGATCGATCCGATGCCCATTCCGAGCGCCACGAGGTTGCCGGAAATCTTCTGGAGCAAGCGCGCCGTCTTGGGCAACTCCTGGACGTCCAATCGTATCTGGTCATCGACAAGGCAAGTCGAGTAACGCCAAACGTCATGAAGTACCCAACGCGCGCCTTGTACGAGGCCATGGGCAATGCCCTTGCCCACCGGGATTACGAAGACGACCAACCGACACGTATTACCGTATTTTCCGACCGTATCGAGGTGCTGTCACCGGGTTCTCTCCCCCTCGGGGTCGATCCGTTCGAATTCCGCCGGGGCGGAGCGAGCCCCAAGTGGCGCAACCAGACACTCGCCTGGTTCTTCACCCGTCTGCAAATTGCACAGGCAGAGGGGCAAGGCATACCGACCATTCTCCGGGTCATGCGCGAAGAGGGGTGCCCCCCGCCTCAATTCGAGGTAGATGATTCGCGAGTGCTGTGTGTTCTGCCGGCCCACCCCAGACACGCCATCCTCCAAGACCTGCGCAGCGCCGAACAGGCCCTTGCATTGGGGCAGTTGGCTCGTGGGGGCCTGGAGGAGCGAGAACTGCGCAGGATTTTGGTCGCCCTGTTGAGAGCCCGCGAGGAGGAGTCGGCCCTCGCCCTGATCGAGCAACAATTTCAACAAAATCCCGACTTGAGCCGCAATCCCTCGTTACTACAGTTTCGCGGTGACGCCCTTCTGGGGTTGGCTAAACGTTGCAGCATTGCGGGGAAGAATCGCGAACTTCCGCTCACAACCAGGCAAAGGGCCTGGCAGCAGTTCCATGCCTATTTGGACCGTTCCGAGCACGATCTAAAACAGGCCCGAGACCTCAGCGACGACGCCCAATTGACTGCCCAGATCGACAAGAACATTGCGTTTCTCGGGCGTCTGCGAAAAGAAAATCAACCTCCGCGTAGCGGTAAGCGGTAGCAATGGATAAGGACACCCGCAACCGCATCCAGAAGGCCACCCAGGCCGCTCGCGGGTTGCTTGAGCAGGATTTCGAAAACCAGTTATCGGGTGTCTTCGACATTCGCCCCGACGGCACCCTGGCGGGCGAGCCCGGGAGCCATCTGGATGCGGCACAGCGGATTGTGCGGACCAAGCTGGTAGCCGCGGTCGAGCATTTTCGGGCCAGCGGCCAGACCGAGGCCGAGGCGGTGGCCAGCTACCGGCGGGAGGCTGCCTTCACCACCCTGAACCGCTTCGTGGCGCTCAAGCTGGCCGAGGCGCGCGGTCTGGTGCAGGAGTGTCTCTCGCGCGGTGAGCAGTCAGCGGGGTTCAGGGAATTCGGCGGACTCGCGCCGGGGCTGGTGCAGCTTCCGGACCGCGGTTACCGGCTCTACCTCGAATCGCTCTTCGACGAGTTGTCCGTCCACCTGCGGGTGCTCTTCAACCGCCGGGACGCCAGCTCACTCCTCT
>JBFYWS010000327.1:0-3141 GCA_041310935.1 Desulfobacteraceae bacterium
TGCGTTATCCGCGGCACTCCAGTAGATGATTATTTCATATTTAATTGACATTGGACTCACCGAGTTTGTATTTCAGAATGACGCCCCGGACCTGCCTCACCTGATACGCTTTTGCTTCTGAACCGATAGGTTGCAGATTAAGAATCTCTTCGATATCCGGCCTAGTGTATATGAAATGGTCTCCCCGGACGCGCTCAGCAAACCCCAACCGCGAAAGGAGATTGCACAAGTCCTTGAACGCAACATTTGCGTCAGCAGTTCCGCATAAGACAGCGTGTAGTACTCTCCGTGTCTTTCCCATCAGATAGTTTCGTCGCAGGCGGTATGACTCTCATTCAGAAAACGTGGTCGGAGAGTAAGCCGGGTTCTTGCCGACGGGTAGACAGAAGTTGGTGTTCTCCGTTGGCCGCCTGGTTTCCCGGCGGTGCCACAATATCTCTGTCATACGCAGGCTCGTTCCCGACTCCTCGCAGAACCGGACTTGGAGTGTTACACCATCCGGCTCCCAGTTTGAGTCTTCCACCATGGAACGGGGTAAAGGTCATGAACGATGCGCACTTTCGGCAGCAGGCGGCCAATGGCCGCATGGAATCCTTGCCAGGTGAAGGAGCGACGCTGACTGCGGCGGTTGAGCCATTTATACAACAGCCCGGCAGCACGGTAGAAGTAGGTGGCTACCCCGCGCGCGTTGCCGCTCACCCCGTAATACTGGAGGTGGCCGCTCAGATGTCGCACGACGTACTCGACCATCGCCGCGCCGCCGTGCGCGCGCAGCGAGCGCAGACGCGCGTCCAGAAGTTTGAGCTTCTTGCGCGCCCGCTCGCCGTCCGTCTTGCGCCCAACCACGAAACGCCCGCGTCGGCTCCGCCCCATGTAGTGGGTGATGCCGAGAAAGCCGAACGTCCGCGGCTCGGTGCCATCGCCCCCGGGTGCCCCCAGCGAGCGACTGCCGAATCGGATCAACGCTGTCTTGCTGGGCTCGATCTCCAAGGAGAACTGCGCCAGCCGGTCCGCCATCGCCGAGAGAAAGGCCCGGGCGTCGGCTTCGTGCTCGAAGCAAGCCACGTAGTCGTCCGCATAGCGAATCAGGTAGGCGCGCCCAGCACATTGCCTTGCAAAACGCTTCTCGAACCAAAGGTCGAGCACATAGTGCAGGTAGATGTTGCTTAACACGGGCGACACCAGGCCCCCCTGCGGGGCGCCTTCGTCGCTGTTCGCAAATACGCCATCTTCCATGACGCCGGCCTTGAGGAAGCGATGGACGATCCGCAACAGGTTGGGATCGGCGATGCGATGCTCCAGAAAACGAATCAGGTGGGTATGCGAGAGATGGTCGAAGAAGCCTTTGATGTCGGCCTCAACGACCCATTGCGTCTGCCCGTTAGTGATGACCTCCGCGACCCGCCGCAGCGCATCGTGCGCACTGCGCCCGGGGCGAAAGCCGTACGAGCAGTCGCAGAACTCCGGCTCCCAAATGGCTTGCAGGATGCGGCTCAGTCGATCTTGAACCAGGCGATCCTCGAAACTCGGCACCCCTAAAGGGCGATAGCGGCCGTCCCCTTTGGGGATGTAGGCCCGCCGTACCGGTTGCGGGATGTAGCCGAGCCGACGCAGGCGCGCCGACAGGTCGTCCAGCCGCTCCTCCAGTCCCGCAGCATAGTCGTCCTTTCTTACCCCATCGACTCCGGGCGCCTTGGTTCCGTTTTGACGCTCGAAGCTTTCGCGCAACCCCTCGGCCTCGGTTAGAAGCCCCATCAAGGAATTGAACCGCGTCTGCGGTTCGTTGCGCGCCATCGATGTGAAACGCTCGAATTTCGTTGTCACGGTCAGAGTCCTCGCGGCGTAGGGCCGTGTTTCGCTCTCGCGTTGTCTCAAACCGCCGCCCCTTCGCTCCCCCCGCATTACCGAGGATCGACGCTACTATAGACGGCTCCGACTTCCGCGCCGTACCGCCCGCGTCCTCGCTTTTTATCGCTTGTTCACGGGTGCCCGCCTTCCGGCGGACCACGACGCGGATCTCCTCGGTTACCGCGTATTCTCGATGTCAGGCTCGACATGGCCTCGGACCCCGGGGAGTACCGGCAACGCTCGCCGTGGCGCGCTACCGGTTGTTGCCTGCCGGGGGGACAAACCCGTCGGCACTCTCCGACCAAACGTTTCGGGGCTCAATACCTTCAAGGTCGGCTCCACCCGTTACCTTTACACCTCGCCTGCTGTCGTGCCTACGCATCGACGCGCCCGTTACCGTTCGCGCCGCAAGGCTCGATACTGGGCTCGTGGCTAGCGATTACCCAGGCGGGAGTCTCACCCGCTAGATTACGCGGCATTGCCGAGCCGCACTGTCCCTCGAATTCCGGCATGAAGTGGGGGTTTGGGTGGTGGTGGCATGAGGTTGTGTCGGATCACGAGGCAATCGTACACAGATCAATTCTTCCCATTAACTCCGTGAGTTGCGAGAATCCCCTTCCGACCGATTGCACCCGATAGCCGCCGACGGCTACACTTGCCCCATGTCCACCCACGCTCCCGCGTACAAGTACCTTTTCTCTCACCCGGAGATGGTGGCCGACCTCCTGCGTGGCTACATCCACGAACCCTGGGTGGGGCAGATCGACTTCACCACCTTGGAACGTATCCCCGACAGCTTCGTCACCGACGACCTACGCGACCGCGAGGACGACATCATCTGGCGGGTGCGCTGGGGCGAGCGCTGGCTCTATCTTTACCTGATCATCGAATTTCAATCCACCTTAGACGCCTTCATGGCGGTGCGACTACTCACCTACGTCGGCCTCCTCTACCAGGACCTCAAGCGCACCAACCGGCTTGACCCCGACAGGCCGCTTCCGCCGGTGCTGCCTATCGTCCTCTACAACGGCGATGATCGCTGGACCGCCGCCACCGACCTGGCAGGCCTTATGGAACTCGATCTTCCGGATACCCTGGCCCAGTTCCAGCCGCAATTGCGCTACCTGCTGCTCGACGAAGGGCGCATCGCCGACCATCCAGACATCAACCTTCGCAACCTCGCCGCAGCCCTCTTCCGACTGGAATTCAGCCCCACCGGCGAAGAGTTCTTGGCGGTGTTGGACCACCTCTTCCAGTGGATAGGCCACCCGGCCCAAGACTCCCTGCGCCGCG
>JBFYWS010000334.1:0-3298 GCA_041310935.1 Desulfobacteraceae bacterium
CATCCCCGCTTCGATGGTGTCGGTTTTGCCGGCGGCCACCAGGGCGGCGGCGGCGTTGAGTACGACCACGTCGCGGCAGGCCCCTTTGTCGCCTGCGAGGACCCCCCGGGTGATCTCGGCGTTGCGGGCCGGGTCTCCGCCGGCGACCTCTGCCGGCGCCGCGCGCCGGCCCAGGAAGCGCTCCGGATCGATGTCGTAGGTGCGGATGATCCCGTCCCTCAGCTCGGAGATGCGCGTCGGCGCGCACACCGAGATCTCGTCCAGGCCGTCGTGGCCGTGCACGACCAGCGCGTGCCGGGTGCCGAGCAGTCGCAGGGCCTCGGCGAACATCTCGGTCAGCTGGGGGGCGTACACGCCGAGCAGTTGGCAGTTGGCGGCCGCGGGGTTGGTGAGGGGGCCGAGCATGTTGAAGATGCTGCGGATTCCCACCTCCTTGCGGGCCGCGGCCGCGTGCTTCATGGCCCCGTGGTAGAGGGGCGCGAAGAGAAACCCGATGCCGATCTCGGCGACAGCCTCCTCCACCACAAAGGGGCCCACGGTGATGTTGACGCCCAGGGCCTCGACCAGGTCGGCGCTGCCGCAGCGGCTGGACACCGAGCGGTTGCCGTGCTTGGCAACGGTCACCCCGCTGCCGGCCACCACGAAGGCCGTGGTGGTGGAGATGTTGAAGGTGCCGCCGCCGTCGCCGCCCGTGCCGCAGGTGTCGACCACGGCCGACCCCGGTGCCTGGATTCGCGTCGCCCGGCGCCGCATCACCCGGGCGGCCCCGGCCAGCTCCTCGAAGGTCTCGCCCTTGGTGGCGAGTGCCGCCATGAAGGCGCCGATCTGGGCGTTGGAGAGCGTGCCTGAAAAAATCTCTTCGATCATCTCGGACATCTCGGGTTCCGAGAGGTTTTTTCGGTCGATGATTTTTTGAAGGTAGTCCCGGAACATGCGTTTTTCCTTTCGGGTTCGTGATCCGCCCTCAGACCGGAATCGGCTGATGGGTTATTTTGAGAAAATTTCTGAGCAGGCGCTTGCCGACGGTGGTCATGATGGACTCCGGGTGGAACTGGAGGCCCTCGGTGGGGTGGCTGCGGTGGCGGAGCCCCATGATCTCCCCGTCCTCGGACTCGGCGCTGACCTCCAGGCTGTCGGGCAAGCCATCGCGGGTCACGGCGAGCGAGTGGTAGCGCATGGCTTGGAACGGGCTCTGGATGCCCTGAAAAAGGCTCCGGCCGTCGGCCGTGACGGCGGACGTCTTGCCGTGCATGAGTCGCCGGGCGGCGACGACCTTGGCGCCGAAGGCAAGCGCGATGGCCTGGTGCCCGAGGCAGACCCCCAGGATCGGGATGCGGCCGGAGAAGTGCCGGATGGCGGCCACGGTGATCCCGGCCTCCTCGGGCCGGCCGGGGCCCGGGGAGATGATGAGGCCGCGGGGGTTCAGCTCCTCCAGTTCGGCCACGGTGAGGCTGTTGTTGCGGGTGACGCGGACTTCCGCCCCCAGCTGCATCAGGTATTGAAAGAGGTTGTAGGTGAAGGAGTCGAAGTTGTCGATCATGACCAGCATGGTGGGTCCTCCCTTAAGCGGTGGGTTCCGGGGTGATGAGTTCGAGGGCTTTTTGCAGCGCCCGGGCCTTGCTGACGGTCTCCTGGCGTTCGCGCTCGGGGTCCGAGTCCGCCACAATGCCGGCGCCGGCCCGCACCGAGAGTTTGCCGTCCATGATGCAGGCCGTGCGGATGGTGATGGCCATGTCCATGTTGCCGCTGAACGAGAGATAGCCCACGGCCCCGCCGTAGGGTCCGCGCGGCTCGTCCTCCAGCCCGGCGATGATCTCCATGGCCCGGATCTTGGGGGCACCCGAGAGGGTCCCCGCCGGGAAGGTGGCGGCGAGCAGGTCCCAGGCGTCGAGGCCTTGCTTGAGGTCGCAGCGGATGTTCGAAACCAGGTGCATCACGTGGGAATAGCGCTCGACCACCATCAGGTCGTTGACCTGCACGCTGCCGATCTCGGCGACACGGCCGAGGTCGTTGCGGCCCAGGTCGACCAGCATCAGGTGCTCGGCGCGCTCCTTCTCGTCGCGCAGCAGCTCGTCGGCCAGCTGCCGGTCCTCCTGCTCGGTCCGCCCCCGCGGACGCGTTCCGGCGATGGGCCGCAGGGTGGCGATGCGGTTCTCGAGCCGCACCATGGTCTCCGGCGACGAGCCGACGAGAACCGTGTCGTCCAGGTGCAGGAAGAACATGTAGGGCGAGGGGTTGATGTAGCGCATGGCCCGGTACAGCCGCCAGGGGTCGGGCGTGTGCTCGCAGGTGAACGGCTGGGAAAGGACCGCCTGGATGATGTCGCCGGCGCGGATGTGGTCCTTGATGGCGGCGACCCGGCGGCGGAACTCCTCCTCGGTGAGTGTCGGCGTGAGCAGCGGTGTGCCGTTCACCGGGCCGGGCGGCCGCCGCACCCGGGGGGCTGCGATCTTCTCCAGGACCCGCTCGAGCCGGGACCCCGCGTCGGCCCAGGCCTGCTCGGGGTTGGCGCGCGGGAAGGTGATCGCCACGAGCAGCAGGGTGTGCCGGGCGTTGTCGAAGATGAGGACCTCGCCCGGGATCATGAAGCAGGCGAGCGGCTTGTCCGCCGGCCAGCGGTGGGGGATCTGCTCCAGGAACGACACCATCTCGTAGTTGAGATGCCCCACGAGCCCGCCCCAGAACCGGGGCAGGTTGAACAGGTCGGCCGGCCGAAAGGGCGCCAGCAGCGCCTTGAGCACCTGGAAAGGTTTGCCGCCGTGGGGGATCCGGCGGATCACGCCGTTCTGCTCGACGTCGACGCGGTCCGCGAAGACCCGTGCGATCAGGTGCGAGGAGAAGCCCAGAAAGCTGTAGCGCCCCCAGCGCTCGCCGCCCTCGACGCTCTCTAAAAAGAAGATCGGGCCTTTGTCCTCGTAGAACCGGCCGAAGAGGGAGACCGGCGTGTGGGTGTCGGCCAGGATCTGGACACAGACCGGGACCACGTCATAGCTTTCGGCCAGCTGCAAAAATTTGTTCTTGTCAGGGAAGCGGCTGAGAATCATAAACCCTCCATCGGTTCGGTAACGGTCTCGGTTCATCGCACGCGACGCATCAAAACAAAAAAGGCTGTGGGGGTTTTAAACCCACAGCCTTGCTTCAAAACGAAAAAGGACCGCGGGCCTTCGGAGTTGCCCACGATCCTTTGGATTATCTGTTACCGGTCGAGCAGGCTACTCCGCGAGAGTCACCTGCCACCACCACTGCCGGGTGTTCTTGACGGGGTTAGGTTGAATTGTGTTCGGCTTCATCTTCATAA
>JBFYWS010000336.1:0-2942 GCA_041310935.1 Desulfobacteraceae bacterium
ATCAGGCCTTTCTGCCCTATACCATCAACCCTGTCATCGTCACGCCGGGGCTGCCCGCAGCCAACCTGGACGGCCAAGTCGATACCACTCTGGCCAAGTTCACCATCAGTTCAAGACCTGCGTCCAGGCTTCGTCTGGACGCGAGCTACACCTATAACAATCGCGACAACAAGAGCAGCGTCAACAATTACAACTATGTGATTACGGATTCGATATTGGCGATCGATCCGAATACCGGGGCGCCCGTCGAACGCCAAAATCTGCCGTACAGTTTCGAGCAGAACCTGCTGCGCGCCAAAGTCAGCTACCTGCTGCCGAAGAATGCCGATCTCTCCGGCGGATTCGATTACGACCAGATGGACTACACCTATCAGCAGGTGGAGACGACCAAGGACACGACGTTCTGGGCCAAACTCAGACTGCATCCGCTGGAAACGGTCGAAGGCAGCCTGAAATACTCCTATTCGACCCGGGATGCCTCGGCCTTTGTCCCGTTGTCGAATCAAATACCGCCGATCGGGAATCCGGTCTTTCCCAATAACCCGTTGATGCAGCCTTTCCAACTGGCCGACCGTGACCGCAACAAGATTGAACTCGATATGTCATACAATCCGCGCGACCGCCTGTCGCTCAGTCTTGGCGTGGAGTACTACCAGGACGATTATCCCGACATGGTTCTCGGCCTTACCGAGGCCGATCATTGGACCGTCACCCCAAGTCTCACCTATATGTTCAGTGAGATGCTCTCAGCCTCCGCTTACTACACGTATGAGGAATTCGGCTCCGAACAGACGGGCCTCGAGTGGATCCCCGTGCCGCCGGTCAGCAATATGTGGATGGCGTCGGACAGCAACCTGACGCACACGGTCGGCCTCAGCGTGGACTGGAAGGCGATCCCCGACAAGTTCGATCTGGGCGCCGATGTCGTCTATTCGACGTTCACCGGCAAGATCCAGTATGCCGACGCCACTGATCTGCCCGAACTTAATTCAGACCTGTTTGCAATCGGACTGCGTGGCAACTACAAGGTGAAAGAGAAGCTCTCGTTGCGCGCTGCGATCTGGTACGAGAATTACGAGGAGGAAGACTGGGCAAAAAATTCCAGTGTCAGTTTCTTGCCCACCGTGCTTTCGCTGGGGATCCCCCCGCAGGATGCCGATACTTTCCTGATTTATTTGTCCGCCCGCTACGAACTCGACTAGCGTTATCAGGCGGCGAGGGATTGACCCGGCGGTTATCGAAATTCTGTATCGCATCCGAATCCAGGGCGTGAACGGGATTCGCATCATTGACAGGAGAGAGTGACATGAGCATGTATTTACGGAAAACGGTCACTGGTCTGGTATTGCTATCGTCAGCTTCTCTGACGTCCGCTGCGGATTCCGGCCTCGGACCCACTCCGGAATCAATTCATATCCAGCGCTGCAGCGCCTGTCACTATGTCGACGGGAAGTCGGCGGGGCCCGAGTTTCCGAACATCGCCGGACAGTATGAAACGTATCTGATGAAGGCGCTGAAGCTGTTCAAGGAGAACAAACGGGACAGCGATGCCATGGAGCTGATCGCCTCCCTGCACAAGCAACAGGAACTGGTGATACTCGCCAATTACTACGCCAAGCAGAAACCTGCCGACGGCCCGCCCATTTCTTCTCCTGATCAAACACTGACCGAACGGGGGAGGCAGCTCTATACGGCGGAAAGGGTTTACGGCATCGCCTGCGTGGACTGCCATGGCCCCGATGCGATGGGATATGTTCGCAAGAGTCCTCGTACCAGGGCCAGTCGGGCGATTCCGCGTCTCGCCGGCCAACAACCCAGCTACCTGAAGGCAGCCCTGCAGAAATATAACGCTGGCGAGTCACAAAGCGGCATGTGCACCATGCGCACGGCCGGCAAGGCACTTGACCCGGGTGATATCGACGCGCTGGTTGAGTACCTCGCGAGCAAGTAGAGATTCCACTGGGCATGTCCACGCCATTGTCGTCAACCACGACAAACCGTAACCCGATCGAACTGCAAGCTTGGGCTGCGCCATGAGGGGCCCGCAATAGGACGGAATATTTTCCGTCTCATTCTTCGCTGATGCGCGACTTGATGAATAAGGGTCTGTGCTGAGTTTTCCAGGGCTTTCGTGATCATCGCAGGGCCGATGTCGGCCTCAGGTCCGGCATGAAAGATCCCCATCCCAGGGCAGGTGAAATCCACGCTTGGCCCACCCTCTAAGGGGTTATACTTTCGCGCTATGAAATTGGAACGATTGCACTTCTCAACCCTCTCCGGACCGGCAATATTCGACTCCGCGGCACGCCTGGCAACTGCAGCCTTTACTTTGGTCGCCGTCCTGTTGGCTGGTTCGTGGTTGTCTGAGCTGACTGCACCCCGTCCCGTCGCCGAATTGCCCTCCACGGCCATGGTCCAGTCCGAGTCGGCGACCGGTTCCATCAGTCGATTGTTCGCAACTGCTGACGTAAAATCCGAAGACATCGAAGGCTTGCAGTTGACTGGTGTCTATGCCGGTACGCGAGGAGGAGGGTTTGCCACGATACGCACACGAAGCGGCGACGTGCACGCATTTCCAGGCGACGAAGTTGCCCCAGGGGTTATCCTCGAGCACATTGAAAGAGACCGCGTGATTGTTCTTGTCTCAGGAGTCGAAAAGGAATTGATGCTCCCCGAAACTGCAGTGCCATCGGCGGAATCACCGCCTCAGACAGTCACCAATCCCCCCAAGCAGACATTCAGTCCGGACCAAGAGAGATGAGTGCATCCAGGAGAGGCTTTTATGTCTTCATGCTCACTCTGTCCATGTTCTGGGCGGGTGCTGCAGGTGCCGCCAAGGAAGCGCCCAAGGGCTGGATCACCCTGAATTTCGTCAATGCCGACATCCACTCGGTGATCCAGGCCATGAGCGAGATGACGGGGCGAACCTTCGTGGTGGATCC
>JBFYWS010000347.1:0-4294 GCA_041310935.1 Desulfobacteraceae bacterium
CGAGGAGGCCGAGGCCTTCTTCGCCTTCATGGCCGCCCACCCCGTCCGCATGATCCAGTGGCGCAACCTCAACTTCGACCCGCTGCGCTACTGGAAGTCCATGGCCGCCGCCGCGCCTCTCGGGGAGCCGATGGGAATGGAGGCGCTGATCCGGGAAATCCGCCGCGGGTACCCGAAGCTAAAGTTCGGCTACTTCAATCCCCCGAAGGAGAAATTCGGTAAATGATCAGGTTCACGGTTGCCAGGTTCACGGTTCAGGGTTGGAAAGGCATGAAAACCGCTTATTGTTATGAACAAGATAAACATGCAGGAGCAGTCATTTGTGGGTTTACCAAACACCGCGGGAAGTACAAATCTCATAATGGGGCCCCAACCGCTGAACCGTTGAACCACTGAACCGAATTCCCCAACCCCCAATGCAATACATCGAAGCCAGAGTCACCTTCGACCACCCCGACGCGGGGCTTGCCGCAGACCTCGTTGCCGGGGTGTTCTTCGACTTTGACCTGCAGGGCGTGGTGGTGGAGGACCCGGGCATGGAACCGGTCGAAGAGTGGGCGGAGGATGCCGTGGCGCGGCCGTCCTCCCACGCCGTGATCGGCTACCTGCCGGGGGATGAGCGGATGGACCGGCGCCGCGCGCAGCTGGAGGATGAAATCGCCCGCATGGGGAACCACCTCGGCCTTGTCTACCGCATCAGCTACCGGCAGGTGGACGAGCAGGACTGGGCCGAGTCCTGGAAGGCGTTCTTCTGGCCGCAGAAGATCGGCGTGCGCATCGTGGTCAAGCCCTCCTGGCGCGATTACGATGCCCGGCCCGATGACATCGTGATTGAAATCGATCCCGGCATGGCCTTCGGAACCGGGACACACCCGACGACCTCCCTGTGCGTGCGGCTGATCGAGGCCGGGCTGAAACCGGGGGACTCGTTTTTGGACATAGGGACCGGCTCCGGCATCCTGATGGTTGCTGCCGGGAAACTCGGGGCGGGGCGGATGTGCGGCGTCGACCGCGACGAGCTGGCCGTGCGCATCGCCTCCGAGAACCTGGGCCGCAACGGGATCGACGCGGAGCGCTTCGACCTGGTTCAGGGGTCGCTCGCCGCGCCCTTCCAGGGCCGGTTCGACGTCGTCGCCGCCAACATCCTCACCCATGTCGTCCTAGAGCTGCTCGACGACGTCCCGCGGGTGCTTCAACCCGGCGGGGTTTTCATCTGCTCGGGGATCATCGCGGAGAACCAGGACCTCGTCGTCGGCCGGATGACGGCCATGGATTTCGAAGTGCTGGACGTCCGGCTGCAGGAGGGCTGGGTAGCGATTGCCGGGCGGGCGCCGAGCAGTTTAAAGTCATATCAACATACAGTTGTCCCACCGCTCTAACGGTGGTAACAAGGATAGTTTCATTTTTTCAACTACCGCCGGATCGGCCAGCTGCACGTTGAGGCACGATGCGCATTCTGCTTGTCGAAGACGACCCAAAAATCGCCTCCTTCATTCTGAAGGGTCTGAAGGCCGAAGGCTTTGCCGTCGATCATGCAGCGGACGGCGAGCAGGGGCTGGATCTCGCCCTGACGGAGCCCTACGACGCCGCGGTCGTCGACGTCATGCTCCCCAAACTGAGCGGGCTCGAACTCATCAAGACCATGCGCGCCGAGAAGGTCAAGACCCCGGTCATCGTTCTGAGCGCCAAGGGCGCGGTGGAGGACCGGGTGAAGGGTCTGCAGACCGGCGCGGACGATTATCTGGCCAAGCCGTTTGCCTTTTCCGAACTCCTGGCCCGGCTGCAGGCGCTGATCCGCCGCAGCACCGACGCGGTCGAGCCGACCCGGCTGTCCGTGGCGGACCTGTCCATGAATCTCATCACGCGCGAGGTGTTTCGGGGAGAGGCCGCAATCGAGCTCCAGCCCCTGGAGTTCGCGCTGCTCGAGTACCTGCTGCGCAACGCCGGCCGGGTGGTGTCCAAGACCATGATCATGGAGCACGTCTGGGACTACCACTTCGACCCCCAGACCAACGTGGTGGAGTCGCGGATCTACAAGCTGAGGGAGAAAGTCGACAAGGCCTTCCCCGTCAAACTCATCCACACCGTGCGCGGGGTCGGGTATGTCGTTAAAGCGTTTGTCTAGCCTGCGCCACAGCCTGGCATTGCGCCTGACCCTCTGGTATGGGGGCATCTTTCTGCTCTCGGCCGGCATCGCCTTTGCCTTTTTCTATTACCTGATCACCTCCACGATCCGGGGCCGCACCGACCAGGACCTGTTGGCCGAGGTGCGCTCCTTTTCGTCGGTCATGCTGCGCCAGGGCATCGAGGCCGTGAAGCGCCAGGCCGTGCTCGAATCCCAGGCAGCGGGTGAAAAGAAGATCTTCATCCAGCTGGTTTATCCCGACGGCCGGGTGTTCTCCTCCTCGAACATGTCCTACTTCCGCAACATCCCGGTCGCGACGGAGGCGATCAGCCGCATGCTCGACCAGGGCGAGCCGCTGTTTGCAACCGTCAGCTCGCCGGACCGCAGCCATGAGATCCGGGTGGTGTACGCCCTTATCGGCCCGGGCCTGATCGTGCACCTCGGCCATTCCATGGACGACCTTACTCGCATCATCGACGCCTTCCAGAGAACCTTTGTGGCCATCATGGCGGTGCTGTTCATACTGGCGGCGGTGATCGGCTGGTTCATGGCGCGCCGGGCGCTGGCGGGGGTGGAAAACGTCACCCGCACGGCCCGCCGCATATCCGGCAGCAGCCTGACCGAGCGCGTGCCGGTGACGGGGCGGGAGGACGAGATCGACCAGCTCGCCGTCACCTTCAACCAGATGCTCGACCGCATCCAGACCCTGGTTACCGGCATCAAGGAGGTGACCGACAACATCGCCCACGACCTGAAAAGCCCCATCACCCGCATCCGGGGTGAGGCCGAGCAGGCGCTGTCGGGCAGCGGCAGCGGGTCGCGGGAAGAGTACGAGGCCATGGCGGGAAGCGCCATCGAGGAGTGCGACCGGCTGATCGAGATGATCAACACCATGCTGTTCATCTCCCGCACCGAGGCCGGGGTCACCCAGCCGGAGCTTGCGCCGATGGACATCGCAGCACTGGTGCAGGATGCCTGCCGGCTGTTTCAGGCTCCGGCGGAAGAAAAGGGGATCGCGCTCGACGGCCGCGGGCCGGAGCGCCTCGCACTTTCCGGCGACATCCGCCTCCTCCAGCGCATGATCGGGAACCTGCTGGACAACGCCATCAAATACACCCGCGCCAACGGCCACGTGGAAGTCGCGGTGCGCTCCCCGGCCGGCGGCCGGGTGGAGATCGAGGTGCGGGACAACGGCCCCGGCATCTCCGCAACCGACCTGCCGCACGTCTTCGAGCGCTTCTACCGCGGGGACCCCAGCCGCTCCCGGACCGGGGCGGGACTGGGGCTGAGCTTCGCCCGCGCCGTCGCGCGCGCCCACGGCGGGGAGATCACGGCCGCAAGCGCACCGGGCGGCGGCAGCACCTTCACCGTGACGCTGCCGGTACGACCGGGCCAGTCTGAGATGGCCCCCCGATGACGATCCCCCGCAAACGGAATCTCTCGGGTCGGGGCCTGTTTTGCCTTGGCGTTATCCTGCTGTGGGCGTTACCGGTGTTGTGTTGCGGGGAAGAGGAGTGGCAGCGGTTCGAGCGGCGGGTGCGGGACGAGCAGATATCCTACGAGGACGGTCTGAAGGAGATCCGCCACTGGTGGGGCGTGCTGCAGAACCTCTACCCCCCCGCGCGGTTTAACGGCCGCCTGTTTTTCCCGGTTCAGGGCTACGGCCTGAAGCAGGTGGGGGGCCGAAACGGGAGCGGGTACAGACCCAGCCGCTACGAGTTCGTCGGCCCCACCCGGCGCATCGGACATCCGGCCCAAGACATCTTCGTCTACGACGGCAACCAGGACGGTCTCGACGATCGCAATGGAAAACCCGTTGAGATCCTGGCCGTCGCCGATGGGATTGTGCTGTCCACTTACGGGGAATGGACGCCGGAGCTGCCGTCAAACGGAAACGGAAACGGAAACGGAAAGCGCGGCGGCAATTACGTCTGGATCTACCACCCGGCCCTGCGGCTGTTTGCCTACTATGCGCACCTTCAGGATATCCGGGTCGCTTTATGCGAACGGGTGGCCGGCGGCCAGGTGATCGCGACCCTGGGCCGCACCGGCACCAACGCCTTTCCCGAGCGCTCCCCGACCCACCTGCACCTCATGCTCCTGCGAGCCAAGGACATGACACCCGTCAATGCCTATCCGTTTTTAGCTCAGGTAGATAGACTGAAGGCT
>JBFYWS010000368.1:0-5439 GCA_041310935.1 Desulfobacteraceae bacterium
TCATCGCTGTGAACGTGGCGGTCTTCCTGGTCCAGGCGGCCCAGGGCCCCCACGCGGACCGGTTCGTCTATGTCTACGGGCTGGTGCCGGCCCGCTACTTCGTGCCCCAGATCGCGGAGTATTTTTCAACCGGCCAGCAGCTCTTCGCCATGCTCTCCTTCATGTTCCTGCACGGTGGACTCTGGCATCTGCTCGGCAACATGTGGTCGCCCTACATCTTCGGGGACAACGTGGAAAGTGCGAAAAGCTCAGCGGGCGGGGTCGGTCGCCGGTGCGCAGGTGGTATCGGCTAACAGCACCGACACCCGGTTGCGGCCGTTTTGCTTGGAGAGGTACATGGCGGCGTCGGCCCGGTTGATGAAGGCGGTCATCTCTTCCGGCGGGCAGTACTCGGTGACGCCGATACTGATGGTTTTCGACACGGCCCGGCCGGTGTGCAGCGCGAAGCTTTCCGCCTCGACCGCGGCCCGGATGCGTTGGGCCACGGTCCGGGCCTCCTCCGCGCCGGTTTCCGGCAAGATGACCGTGAACTCCTCACCGCCGTACCGGTAGGCAGAATCGTTCGCCCGCAGGCAGGACCCCAGGATCTGGCTGAAGCGCACCAGAACCTTGTCGCCCTCCAGGTGGCCGAACATGTCATTGTAGTCCTTGAAGTGGTCGATGTCGATCAGCAGCAGGGCCAGCGGGTGCTTGTAGCGGCTGGCACGGTCGACTTCCAGCTCGAGCTGGGTGAAAAAGTGCCGCGCGTTGAAAAGGCTGGTGAGCCCGTCGGTGACGGCCAGCTTCTGCAGTTTTTCCATCATCCGGTTGCGTTCCAGGGTGAGTGCCCGCTCCCGCAGCACCCGCCGCACCCGCAGCAGGAGTTCCTCCAGCCGGACCGGTTTGATCACGAAGTCGCTGGCGCCGATGCTGATGGCCCCTTCATAGGAAAAGTTGTCGCTGTAGCCGGTCATCACGACCACGTCCGTATTGTGCTTTTTCTTGACGAGCTGGGTGAGCTCGAGGCCGCCCAGACCGGGCAGAACGATGTCGGTGATGACGAGGTCGAACAGGTTGGTGCGGAGCAGCTCCAGAGCATCCTCGGCGCTGGCGACCGACTCGGCGACAAAGCCGGCAAGCCGCATGTACTCGCTCATGGAGTCCCGGACTTCGGGTTTGTCGTCGACGATGAGGATCCGGTTATCCACGATGAACGAACCTTTTCCGCGCCGGCATCCTGTTCGGCGAACGCCGGACCCGGAGCAACCGGGCCTGCTGCGCCTTGACACCTGCGGCTATTCATTGCTATTAGAATCAGTTTACTTAATAAATCATCATATCGGTTATGGAGCACGGAGTCAACTTCGGAAACCCACTACGGCCCGAACCCGGCCGCCAGCGATCGATCATGCAAAACATTCGCAACTTCAGCGTCATTGCCCACATCGACCACGGCAAATCGACACTCTCCGACCGCCTGATCCAAGCGACGCACCTCGTGTCGGATCGGGACTTCCATGACCAGATCCTGGACACCATGGAGATCGAGCGCGAGCGCGGCATCACCATCAAGAGCCAGACGGTATGCCTGCCGTACACGGCCCGCAACGGGCAGTCGTATTCCCTGAACCTCATCGACACCCCGGGTCACGTGGATTTCACCTACGAGGTTTCCCGGGCTCTCGCCGCCTGCGAGGGGTCGTTGCTGCTGGTCGACGCCAGCCAGGGCGTCGAGGCCCAGACGCTCGCCAACCTCTATCTGGCCATGGAAAACAACCTGGAGATCATCCCCGTCATCAACAAGATCGACCTGCCCTCGGCGGACATCGAGCGGGTGAAACAGCAAATTCAGTCCGACCTCGGGCTCGACCCGGAAGGAGCGCTGCTGGTCTCGGCCAAGGAAGGGGTCGGAATCGATGCGCTCTTCGAGGCCATCGTCAGCCGGCTGCCGCCGCCCGCCGGCGACCCGGAGGCGCCTTTGAGGGCACTGATCTTCGACTCGCTCTACGACGTCTACCGCGGCACGGTGGTCTATTTCCGCATCTTTGACGGCCGTCTGCGGGCCGGAGACGTGATCCGCTTCATGTCCAACGATGCCACCTACAAGGTGGAGGAGGTCGGCATCTTCCAGCTCCGCCAGGTCCCGGCGCCGGAACTGGTCGCAGGGCAGGTGGGGTATCTCATCGCCGGCATCAAGACCATCAGCGATACCCGCTGCGGCGACACCATCACCCTGAAGGAGCGGCCCTGCGCGGCGCCGCTGCCCGGCTTCAAGGAGGCCAAGCCGGTGGTGTTCTCGTCGATCTATCCGGTGGCGGCCGACGACTACGTGGAGCTGGCGACCGCCATCGAGAAGCTCAAGCTGAACGACGCCGCCATCGTTTACGAGAAGGACTCCTCGGTAGCCCTGGGATTCGGCTTCCGCTGCGGCTTTTTGGGGCTCCTGCACCTGGAAGTCGTCCAGGAACGCCTCGAGCGCGAATACGGGCTGTCCCTGATCCTCACCGCCCCGTCGGTCCGCTACCAGATCAAGCTGCGGGACGGCACCGAGATCGCCATCGACAACCCTGCCTTGTATCCGGACCCGACGCGGATCGAGTCCACCGCGGAGCCGTTCATCCGGGCCACCATCATCGTCCCGGAACGCTACATGGGGGCGGTGATGAAGCTCTGCCTGGAGCGCCGCGGCTCGAACACCAACTACCAGTACCTGACGAGCGACCGGCTGGAGATGATCTTCGAGCTGCCGCTGGCCGATGTGGTCTACGACTTCTACGACAAGCTCAAGTCCATCACCCAGGGCTACGGCTCTTTCGACTACGAGCTGCTGGACTACCGCGAGACCGATCTCGTGAAGCTTGACATCCTCATCAACGGCGAACGCGTGGATGCCCTCTCCCAGCTCGTGCACCGGGACAACGCCGTCTCGCGCGGCCGCACGGCCTGCGAGAAGATCAAGGAGGAGATCCCGCGCCAACTCTTCAAAATAGCCATTCAGGGCGCGATCGGCGGCAACGTCGTCTCCCGCGAGACCGTCTCGGCCCTGCGCAAGGATGTGCTCGCCAAGTGCTACGGCGGCGACATCACCCGCAAGCGCAAGCTGCTCGAAAAGCAGAAGAAGGGCAAGAAGCGCATGAAGATGGTCGGCAAAGTCATGATCCCGCAGTCTGCGTTCCTGGCCGTGCTGAAAACGGACAGCAATTAGAAATTTTTCAGTCGCCCCTGAAATGCGGGGCGATTAAAAAATTTCTATCTAAATAATAAGGAAAAAGACATGGGCCAAACGGTAGCCGAGAAAATATTTGAGACTCACGTGGTGGACCGGCCGGCGGAGGACGTGTGGGTCATCCGCCTGGACGCCGTGCTCTGCCACGAAATCACCACCCCCACCGCCATCCTTGACCTGATGCGCCTCGGCAAGGACCGGGTGTTCGATCCCTCCCGGATCAAGGCCGTCATCGATCACGTAACCCCTGCCAAGGACTCGAACACCGCCACCCAGGGCAAGGTGCTCCGGGAGTGGGCCCGGCGCCACCACATCACGGATTTCTTCGACATCGGCCGCAACGGCGTCTGCCATGCGCTCTTCCCGGAAAAGGGGTTCATCCGCCCCGGCTACGCCGTGATCATGGGAGATTCCCACACCTGCACGGACGGCGCGTTCGGCGCCTTCACCCCCGGCGTGGGGACGACCGACCTGGCGGTGGGGATCCTGAAAGGGGTCTGCGCGTTCCGCCGGCCGCAGACCATGAAGATCACCCTGACCGGCGAACTTTCGCAAGGCGTGTTTGCCAAAGACGTGATCCTTTCCGTCATCGGGCGGATCGGGGTCGGCGGCGCCACCAACCGGATCGTCGAGTTCGACGGCCCGGTGGTGCAACGCATGAACATGGAGGCCCGCATGACCCTGTGCAACATGACGGTGGAGGCCGGGGGAACCTGCGGGATCTGCTATGGGGACGCGATGACCGCCGACTACCTCTGGGAGCACATCCGGGACGAGTACCCGGACAAAGCCGCCGCGGCCGCGGACTTCCGGAAGTGGTGGCCCGACCCGGACGCCGTCTACGAGGAGACCATCGTCTACGACGTCTCCGGCCTCGCGCCCGTGACGACCTTCGGCCAGAAGCCGGACAACGTGCGGCCGGTGCGGGAAATGGAAGGCACCCCCATCGACCAGGTCTTCATCGGCTCCTGCACCAACGGCCGCATGGACGACCTGCGCAGTGCGGCCCGCGTTATCGCCGGCCGCAAGATCCACCCGCGCGTGCGCGGCATCGTCTGCCCGGCCACGACCAAGATCTTTTCCCAGGCCCTGGAGGAAGGGCTGATCCGGGTCTTCACGGATGCCGGGTTCTGCGTGACCAACCCCACCTGCGGCCCCTGCCTCGGCATGAGCACCGGCGTCCTGGCCGAGGGGGAGGTGTGCGCCTCCACCTCCAACCGCAACTTCAACGGCCGCATGGGTCAGGGCGGCATGGTGCACCTCATGAGCCCGGCCACGGCCGCAGCCTCGGCCATTGCCGGGCACATCGCCAATTCAGAACTCTACAACGCATAACGGATTGCGAAGGATATACAGGGATGAAGGATTTCGGCGGACGCGTTCTCTTTCTCGACCGGGCGGACATCAACACGGACGAAATCATACCGGCGAAGTACCTGACCGAAATCGCGCGGGAGGCCCTTAAGCCCTATCTGCTCGAGAGCCTGAAGCTTGCCGGGTTCGACCCGCAGCGGGACATCCCCGGCAAACAGGTCGTCATCAGCCGGGCGAACTTCGGCTGCGGCTCCTCCCGCGAGCACGCCCCCTGGGCCCTCGACGTCAACGGCATCCGGCTGGTCATTGCCGAGAGCTTTGCGCGCATCTTCCGGCAGAACATGTTTAACTGCGGCCTGCTGGTGGTCGAACTGCCGGCCGACACCATCGCCCGCCTGTTCACGGACTACGCCCGGGGCGAAACGGTTGTGACCGCCGATGTGGCGCGGGGCGTGATCCACATCCGGGCCGGTGCAACGGCGGAGGAGATCCCCTTCACGCTTTCCGATTTCGACCGCCAACTGGTCGAGGCCGGCGGGTGGCTGGAATATGCGGACGCTCGCTACTAGTGCCTTGCCCCTCACGCAGTAACCGTTACGACTCAGGTGGATAGACCGAAGGCTGAAGGCTTTTAGGGAAAAGAGCACTACGAAATACGCAAAAGGCGCGAAAAGGGGAAGCCGCGCTACGGTGTGGAGACGGGTTGTGGCGCGCAACGCCATCCTATTCGGTACTGAAGGCCCCTGCGGGAGTGGCTCCCGGCCTTTGTAGCCAAAGCTACTTCGGCGGAGTAGGCTCCAGCCACGATTCAGCCGTCGCAGCCAAGGGTGCTTTGAAGTAGTCGGCCCATCGCGGCTGGAAGCCGCTCCCACAGAAAATAACCCAACTTCAGTGGAAGGAGCCGTCTATGACCGCCACGG
>JBFYWS010000382.1:0-6257 GCA_041310935.1 Desulfobacteraceae bacterium
CCGAAAGGCGGATGGGAGAGCCCACGATCTTCATCTTGCCCACACGCGGTTGATCGACCTCCACGAGCATTTTCCGGTAGGCAATATGCGGGTCCTCGCAGATTTCTTTTATGTTGTTGGCAGGCGAATGGGGCAACCCGGCCTTGCCCAGCAGATCGAGCCACTCTTTTCTGGTTTTTTTCTTGAACTCCGGGATTAAAATCTGCTCCAAGTCCTTCCGGTGCTTGGTCCTCAGCGGGTTGGTGGCAAACGAGGGGTGATCGCTCAGATCCTCCCGGCCGATCAACTTGCAGAAGCTTTTCCACAAATTGTCGTTGCCCAGCGCTATGATCATATGGGCGTTGTCTTTGGTCGGGAAGGACTGGAAGGGCACGATCGACGGGTGGGCGCTGCCGAGAGGGACGGGAACCTCGCCGCTGATCGTGTAGCGCACGACGGCGTTCTCCAGCACGGTGAAAAGCCCGTCGATCATGGCCCCGTCGAAATGCTGCCCTCTGCCGGTTTTTTCCCGGTGCAGCAAAGCCGCCATTATGGCGATCGTCGCCTGGTGTCCGGCAAAAATGTCCCCCACCGATGAGCCGACCCGGCACGGCGGCCCCCCCTCGGGGCCGGTGATGCTCATCAAGCCGCTGTACCCCTGGGCCACCATGTCGTAGGAGGGGCGGGCATCATAGCCCGGCAGCGAGTCCTGACCGAATCCGCTGATGGATGCATAAATTACACGCGGGTTGATGCGCTGCAGCTCTTCCCACCCGAAGCCCAGCTTCCGCATCGTCGTGGGCCTGAAGTTCTCAACCACCACGTCCGAGATCTTGATCAGGTCCGTCAGAATTTTTCTGCCTTTTTCCTGTTTCAAGTCCAGCGCGAGGCTCTTCTTGTTGCGGTTGAGGCTGATGAAATAACCCGAGTTGTTTTTCCCGCCGCTGCCGGCGAAAGGCCCGAACTCGCGCGCGTCATCCCCATGCAGCGGCTCAACGTGAATCACCTCGGCCCCGAGGTCCGCCAGAAACATCGTGCAGGTGGGAGCCGCCAGCACATGGCTCAGGTCTACCACTCGAATATTTTCCAAGGCTCTGCTCATGGGTCGAACCCCTTTCGTTTATTACCTCTGAAAATTTTCATGAAATGTTCGGTCTGACTTCGGATGCGCTGCTGCCCCAGAAGCGTCTCCCTCCCCCGCTCGCGTCCTGAAAACGGGTTCAGCGGATCATCTGAGCCGGCAGCCAGGTGGCGAGCTGCGGGAAAATGCACAGGATCACGATGCCGAACAATAGAAGCCATATAAAGGGAAGCGAGCCCCGCAGCACCGTGGTGAGCGGGATGTCGGGCGCGATGCCCTGCACGACGTAAAGGTTGAGCCCCACGGGAGGCGTAATGAGACCGGCTTCCAGGTTCAGGGTAATAATGACGCCGAACCAGATAGGGTCGAAGCCCAATGCCGTGATGATCGGATGCAGGATAGGGCAGATAATCAGAATGGCGGCTACGGGCGGCAGAAAACATCCCGCCACGAGCAATAGCACGTTGATGAGCGCCATGATCACCCATCGGTCAACCTGGAGGGCCACGATTTGCTGGGTAAGGGTTTGAGCAATATACAGGTGGGTCAGCACCGAGCCGAAAAGAAAGGAGGTGGCAATGATCATCATGATCATGGTGCTCTCCTTGCAGGTGCGCATCAGGATGTCCTTCACATCCTGGATCTTGTAAATCCGGTAGAAGATCATGGCCACGAGAAGCACCAGGAAAGCCCCCACGCCGGCGGCTTCACTGGGTGTGGCCCAGCCGGTGTAAAGCGAAGAAAGAACCAGCACCACCACGATAACCAGCGGGAAAATTTTGGCGGTGATGGCGAGTTTTTCTCGGAGCGAGTAAGTTTTTTCGTCCGCCATGAGCAACCCGGCCGCCAGCTTCAGTCTGCGGTTGCGCAAATAGGCGAATGGCACCCAGGAGGCAAACAGTATCGTCATCAGCAGCCCCGGAATAATTCCGGCAATGAAGAGCTTGCCGATGGATGTCTCGGTCGCCATGCCATAGACGATCATGGTGACGCTGGGCGGGATCAGAATGCCCAAGGTGCCGCCGGCGGTGATGATGCCGGTGGCGAGACCCGCGGGATAGCCACGCTTGCGCATCTCGGGAATGCCCATGGTCCCGATGGCGGCGGCGCAGGCGGGGCTCGACCCGGTCAGGGCTGCAAAGATGGCGCAGGCGCCGATGTTGCCGATGCCCAACCCTCCAGGCATTTTGTAAAGCCATCGGTGGAAGCACTCGTAGAGGTCCGACCCGGCCCGGGTGAGGGCCGCGATCATCCCCATAAAGATGAAGAGCGGGATCGACAACAGCCCAAAATCGTTCACCCCTTCAAAGACCGTCTCCGCCACAACGGAAATCTGGTTCGCGTCCATGAAGAGGACCATCGCCGCCAGAGAGGTCACCCCCAAGGCGAACGCGATGGGCATGCCGCTGAACAGAAAGACCATGGCAATAAAGATGACAATTGCACCTACAACCAGTGGATCCATGAAGTATCTCCTTGTTAACGGCCGGCAGACACGGAGCGGGAGCTGGGTCCGTTCTTCGGGAAGAGCATCTCAGCCCCTTTGACGACATACTGAAGCCCGGTGAGGAACAGCCCCACAGGGATGAGCGCATAGGGATAAACCAGCGGCACCGACAGCAGCGACGACGAGCGCCAGCCGCCCTCGTAGGCCTCCCACCACATGATCCCGCCCCGGTACGCCAGAAAAAAACAAAACCCCATGGCGACGGCTGCGGTGACAATGTCGAGCTTCCGGCGCACGCCGGTAGGGAGGTTAATGATGAGCATATCGATATGGATATGGGCGTTTTCTTTCAGCCCGTATGGCGCCCCCAGGAAGGTCGCGGCGATGAGCAGATAGACCGCCGTCTCCACCTGCCATATGGTGGGAATTTTGAACACGTAGCGCACAACCACCTGCTCGACAATGATCAGGGTTGCGGCCAGAATGGACAAAGCGGCCACGTACCCTGAGATCTGGGACAGCCGGTTGATTTGCATGAAAAAGGCATTGCGAGACTCGGACATGATTGGTTCTCCCGGGTATAGCAGGGTATTGCGAAACGGCGCCTCGGGCCGTGATCCAGCGTTGCGCAGCTTTTATAAAGGCTCATCCGCCGCAGGCGGACTGCACTTTCCAAAACGCTGCGCGCCTTGGCTGACGCCTCGATGCTTGTTTTTCAATACCCTGCTTGGATGCTCATGTTCTGGCGGTTCGCCGTCGGGTTCCCCTCCGAGGGAATTTGTCTCGGAGCGCCGCCGGATCCGATAGGGGTTGCGCTATTTCACGGCCAGGTCCAGAAGTTCCTTGCCCGCCGGGACATCTTTCGCGAAAGCTTTCCAGGCGGTTTCTTTGGCCACTTTTTCCCAGGCCTGCCATTCTTCCTTGGTCATGGCGTGGACTTTGATACCCTTTTCTTTGAAGACCTTGGTCACTTCCTGATTGGCGGCGATGGCATCGTCGCGCGCCTTCTTTTCCATCTGGATGCCCACCGTTTCGAAAATCTTCTGCTGCGCGGGCGACAGCGACGCCCAGGTCTTCATGCTCACCACCAGCGGCTCGCACATGTACCAGATGGCGTAGTTTTCAGGGGTGTTGAAATACTCCAATTGCTCATACAGGCGGAAGGAGATGAAGGATTCGGCAGAGGTCAGGCAGGCATCGAGCACCCGGGTTTGAAACGCCATGTAAATTTCAGAGGAGGCCATGCTGGTGATGGAAGCGCCCTGGGCGTTGAGCATGGTCTCGAACATCTTGCCGGCCGCGCGGAACTTCAGCTGCTTTGCGTCGGCCGGCAGAATCACGGGTTTACCCTGGCTGCCGATGCCGCCGCCGTACCAGAGCCAGGTGAGGATCTTCATCCCCTTGTCCTCGCAGATCTTCGCCACGCGCCGGCCGATCTCTTTGTTGCGCCAGGCCATGCCTTGATCCACTCCGGAAATAATGCAGGGCATCAAGGTGATTTCGAATTCAGGCACTTTGCCGGAGGCGTAGGCCAGAGGGAAGATGGACATGTCCAGTGCGCCTTTGAGCATGGCGTCGTACTGCGCCGTCGGCTTGAAAAGCGCGGATGAGGGGAAGACCTTGAACGTCACCGCGCCGGCGGTGGCCTTCTCAACTTCCGCGGCAAATTTCACCGCCAGATCGTTGCGGGCGTCTGCTTCGGCGAACTGATGCGAGATTTTCAGCTCCACGGCCGTTGTCAAAGAAGGCGTCAACAAGAAGATCCCTGCGAGCACGGTCGCCGCAGCCATCGCCCACCCTTTTCGACTTGTTTTTTGGGAGTGCATTTTTCCATCTCCTTCTGGCTAAGAGGAATCCCCGTGGGGGAGTTCAGGGTTAAAAACGGTGGCGTTTTTCACCCTCGTCATGCCGGTTATAAAGATTGATCAGGGCCTTGCACTGCCGGTCGAGATGGCGTTTCATGAGTGATTCTGCCGCATCGGGGTCGCGACGGCGCAACGCATCCAGAATTTCCCGATGCTCACGGATGGACTCATCGAAACGCCGATCTTCGTAAATTTGCTGATGTCGATAGAGGGCGGCTTTTTCCCGCAACATCGCCACGATGTCGTCCAGAACGCGGTTGCCGGCCAGCTCCTGGACCAAGGCATGTAAAACATTGTTGACGGCAATGTACTTTTCGCGATCGCCTTCGGCGTAGTGGGTTTCAAGCTTCTGGTGGAGCCGCTCGATCTTTCGCCACCCGGCGGTGGTCATCTTCTCAGCGGTCAGTCGGGCGCAGGTCCCCTCCAGCACGCCCATGACTTCGAATATCTCTTGAATTTCGTTCATCGACGGTTGTCGAATGTGTACGCCCCGGTGGGGAAAAAGCTCTACCAGGCCCTCCGATTCCAGCATCCGCAGCGCTTCCCGGAGAGGGGTGCGGCTCACGCCGATCTGCTCGCAAATTTCGGCTTCAACGATCCGCTGACCCCGGACTAAAACGCCCTTGCGAATCATTTCTCGTATCCTCCTTGCCACGTCTCGATGCAAGGAGTGCACATCAATTCGTTTCAACACCGGGCTCCTTAATATTTCTGATGGCGGCAGATCGGCTTGTCGCGCATTGAAAGTTGTATACATTATACAAAACACGTCTACCCCATTCTTTTTTATAAAGTCAACAGAAATTTTTGAATTGGCTTCATTAAAAACAGCTTACAAAAAAGTATATTTTTCACTTTTATAGAAACAAGCCGCCGGGAGATCCGGTCCTTTTGAGAGCCAAAGGCCCTGGATATTGATCTGAAATTCGGAGTAGTGTAAGAAATTAAAAATTCCTTCTTGGTTTTTCGTCAGAGGCCCACGACGACTTGGTTCCACCAACCCGCCAGGGGACTCGAATCACATGCCGCAGACTGCCAAATCATATAGCCTCAAACTCTACGATGCCATTGAACTGGCCGCGCGGGCTCATCGCGGCCAGGTGCGCAAGGGCACCGAGGTCCCGTACATCGTGCACCCGCTTGCGGTAGCCGGCATCCTGATCCGCGCCAACTGTCCGGAGCACCTGGTCATCGCCGGCATCCTGCACGACACGCTCGAAGATACACCGGTGACGTTGGAAGAAATCCGGTCGCAATTCGGCCGGGCGGTGGCCGACTTGGTCGTTGCCCTGTCGGAGCCCGACAAGAAGGCGCCCTGGGAGGAGCGCAAGGCGCACACCATTGAGTACCTGGAGCAGAAGGCAACACCGGATGTGCTCCTGGTGGCCGTGGCCGACAAGTTGGACAACATGCGCGCCATCCGCGAGGGGCTCGCAAGCGATGGCGAGGCGTTCTGGCTGCGTTTCAACCGGCCGCGCGAAAGCCAGACGTGGTATTATCAGCGCCTGGCCGGCGTGTTCGAACGCTGCATCTCGGCCGGTGCGGGCGTTGCACTGGCGCACGCCTTCAAGCTCGAAGTCGTTCGGGTCTTTGGGGAGACCCCGGCGTGAGAGGACCTGCATCAATCGTGAACTTCCACCCGCAGAACGGAGGGCCTTCGGATTTCGTATTTGTTTGCAATTTCGATATTCGAATTTCGACGGATCGCGTTTACCCCGAATCGGCAGAACCGCTCCGGATCCTCCGCCAGATGTGAGGGGTTTAGAGAAACAATAAAAAAGATAATGCGCTTGTCTTGAATCCTGTTGTTGTGTTAGAAAGTCGTCTTTAACACAAGAAGGGCAAGAGTCTCTTTCGCCCTTTTTGTGGAGGTGGCGTTCGGGCG
>JBFYWS010000402.1:0-2760 GCA_041310935.1 Desulfobacteraceae bacterium
TGCCCCGGATCCCCACGTAGCGCGGCTCGTTGATGCCCGTCTGAATCGAGAGCACGCAGGGCATTTCGATCTCGTTGATCTCCTGGTTGCCGCCCTCGATTTCGCGGCCGATTTTGAGCGTCTGGCCGTTCTGGACCTCGATCTTGTTCACAAGCGAGGCGTAGGGCCAGTCCAGCAGGGCGGAGAGCATGCCGCCGATCTGCGCGGCCCCGTCGTCGGCTTGGGCGCCGGTGAAGACCATGTCGTATTTGCCCTTCTGGACGGCCGCCTTCAGAATGGCGGCAATGCCCCTGCCGTCGGACCCCTCGAAGGCCGGGTCGACCAGAAGCAAGCCCTGGTGGGCTCCCATGGCCATCTCGCGGCGGACAACCTCCTCCGCTTCCGTGTTGCCGATCGAGACCACGGTCACAGACCCGCCGACCCGGTCGACGATCTGGATGGCCTCTTCGACGGCGTAGTTGTCCCACTCGTTCACCGAGTAAACGAGGTCGTCGCGCTTGATGTCGGAGCCGTCGGCCTTGACCTCGATCTCGTTCTCGGCGGAGTCGGGAACGCGCTTGACACACACTAAGATCTCCATCGTCATCCTCCCCTCATGATTTCAAACTTTGACGACTTCGTAAAAAGCCCAACTTCGGCGTTGCGCTTTCCGCCTGCGGCGGATTGTCACTGCGGCGCACAATGAGTACGCCGCATGACACGAGATTCGCGCGCCTTGAATTTGGGACTTTTTACAAAGTCGTCTGTGAATCGGCATTTTACAAACCCATCGAGACACCCCATAATGCGTTCAGCCGGTGTCGTGTTTCAGGTGTCTCGTTGCAGGTGGCGATCGATCAGCTCACACAGGTCGATCGCCTCCATCTTGCCCTCCAGACCGGCCACCTTGATGGCGTCCTCGATGTTGACGAGGCAGAAGGGGCAGGCCGTCACGATCACGCCGGCCCCGGCGTTTTTCGCCATCTGCACCCGCACAACCCCCATGCGCTGCTCCTCCTCAGGCTCGTAGAAGAGCATGAGACCGCCGCCGCCGCAACAGAAGGATCGGTCGCGGCAGTCGCCGGTCATCTCGACCCGCCGGATCCCCGGGATGGTGTCGATGGCCTGCCGGGGTGCGTCGTAAAGCGCATTGTGGCGGCCGAGGTAGCACGGGTCGTGGTAGACGTAGGTCCGGGAGCCGTTCTCTCCGGGTTTAAGCCGGAGCTTGCCGCTGCGGATGCCGGCGACGATGACCTCGCTGATGTGCTCGACCGGCGGCAGACCCGCATAGTCTTTTTTAAGGGCGTTGTAGGCGTGGGGGTCGCTTACCACGATGCGCTTGACCTCTGCTGCCCGGATGGCCTCGGTGTTCTGCTCCTTCAGACTCTGGAAGAGCATCTCCTCGCCGAAGCGCCGCACCTCGTGGCCGCTGTCCTTCTCGTCCTTGCCCAGGATGCCGAAATCGACACCGGCCGCGCACAGGATCCGGGCCGTGGCCTGGGCGATTTTCTGCATGCGGTCGTCATAGGAGGTGATGCTGTCGACAAAGTAGAGGGTTTCCGCCGCCGCGCCTTTTTCGAAGAGCTTCACCGGGCAGTCCGCCCCGGCGCCGGCGACCCAGTCGGCGCGCTTCTTCTCCATCTTGCCCCACGGGTTGCCCCGCTTTTCAAGGGCGCTCAACGGCTTCTGCAGCGACTGGGGCACCAGGCCGTCATCCACCATGCCCCGGCGCAGGTCCACCATCTTGTCGATGTACTCGATCGCAACCGGGCACTCCTCTTCGCAGGCACCGCAGGTGGTGCAGGACCAGATTTCGTCCTCGCTGTAAATGCCGCCGATGAGCGCCTGCGCCTCGCCGGCCGCCGGCCCGAGCAGCGGGTAGTGCGCGAAGGCGTAGTCGCGCGCCTTGATCGAGATGAACCGCGGGGAGAGGGGCCGTTTGACGCGATTGGCCGGGCAGCGGTCCGAACAGCGGCCGCAATCGACGCAGCTGTAAAAGTCCAACATGTGCTTCCAGGTGAAGTCCTCGAAGGTCTTGACGCCGAAGGATTTGAGCTCGTCGAGCTTGCTCTCGTCGACACCATGGCGCACGGGCTTCACGTTGCCCCGGTCGAGCCGCATGAAAAACACGTTGAACAGCGAGGTGATGACGTGGAAGTGCTTGCCGAGAGGCAGGAAACACAGAAAGAAGAAAAAGGTCAGGTCGTGGATCGTGTAGGCCGCCAGGTGAAGGCCCTGGAGGGCACCGATCGAGGCGGTACCCAGCAGGTGCCGAAACAGCCACACCAGTGTCAGCGGCGGGGCGAGCTCCGCGTGCTGTCCCTTCAGCGCTTGGGCTGCCATGAGGCTCGCCTCGAACAGGCTCTCCGTGATCAACAAGGTGGCGATGAGGCCCAGGACGAACAGTGCCTCGGGCGTGTGGTCCTTGCCGTATCTCTCGGGGACAGCGTAGCGCGCGGGCGTGAACGCACCGCGCCGGATGGCGAGGAGGGCGACGGAGATGAACACGGCTGTCCCGGCGTAGTCCTTCAAAACGTTGTAGACCACGCCGAAGATGCCGCCGAAGCCCGGCAGCGTGAACCCGTCCACGAACCCGAGAACCACCAGCTGGGTCGAGCGGGCGCCGAGGATGAGAAAGCCGAAAAAGAGAACGATGTGCAACACGCCGGCAAGCATGTAGCGGGGGTGGCGCCACTGGCCGAGCCAGATCTTGAGGACCGCCCGGATTCGCTCAGGGATGCGCTGCAAGCGATTGTCCGGTGCTGCCTTCAGCAGGGGCGC
>JBFYWS010000419.1:0-2752 GCA_041310935.1 Desulfobacteraceae bacterium
CTTGAGCCGATCCATGTGGGCCAGCAGATAGTCGCGGATGTGGTATCCGGCCGACGCGATGTAGCGCCCCCACGTCCGTGACACCTCGCGGATGTGCGGGGCGTACAGGATGAGCCGGCCCTGGGGGGCCACGACCTGTTCGAGCTTGTACATCACCTTGCCCGCCGTCCAGATTTCATCGTACATCGCGGGTGCTGCACCCAGGACGACGTTAAACGCTCTCGGCGTGGTCACGATGTGGATGCGGGCGGACAGGTCGGCCGCCTGCGACCAGGCCTCGCGTACATGCCCCGCGTACAGCCCGCACAGGCCCGTCCCGTGGTTGACCACCATGGCCAGCAGGTGGACGGGTACGGCCACCATCTCCATGGCCCGGTCGATCACGCGGCGGACCGGCGTCTCCTTGATCCCGATGATTTTCTTGCAGGTGATGACCGCCGCCAGCCAGTGGAAGAAATGCAGGAACTCGCCGCCCGAAATGCCTGGGAAGAGATACTTGGCCCCACCCGAGAAGCCGACGACTTCGTGCGGAAAGACCGGGCCGACGATGAGGATCTGGTCGTATTCGAAGATTTTCCGGTTGATCTCGATCGGAACCTCTTCGCTCAAGATTCCGGCCGAGATGGTTTCGACGTCTCGGACGCTGAGGGTGCCGATGCGCTGCAGGGTGTCCGGCTGCTCCCACGCGTGGTTGAAGAAGCTGGACCGGGCGAAATCCCGCGCACGGTCGGAGATGCCGTAGAGGGCCAGGATCGCCTCCGGGGACATGGGCGTGTGCGTCCCCAGGGCGACCATGAAGTCGAGCCGCGCGCAGCGCTCGCCGATCGTCCGGCGGATGGCCCGGATCATCATCGGCAGCGGGCAGGTGCGGGTGGTGTCCGGCGTCAGCACGAGCACGCGTTTGTTTTCGAACTGGCGCACCGGTGTGCCCTGCTCGATGATCGCAGCCACGTCCTCTTCGTGCAGCACGGTCTCCGGGCTGCCTCGGCCCACGGTCATGGAGGGGTCCTCTCGAGCCACTGCGTGTGGAAGAATTCACCCCGCGGGCGGTCGACCCGCTCGTATGTGTGGGCACCGAAGTAATCCCGCTGGGCCTGGATGAGGTTGGCGGGCAGGCGGGCGCTGCGGTATCCGTCGTAGAAGGCGAGTGCGGCTGAGATGGCGGGCAGCGGGATGCCCAAGCGCACCGCCTCGATCACCACCCGGCGCCAGGAGCCCTGGCACTTCTGGATGATGCGGTTGAAATAATCGTCCAGCAGTAGATTCGGCAGGCCGGGGTTCCGGGCGAACGCATCCGTGATTTTATCCAGGAAGGAGCTGCGGATGATGCAGCCCGCGCGCCACAACAGTGCGATCTTGCCGAACTCCAGGTTCCAGCGGTATTCCCGGGCGGCCTCCCGCATCAGCATGAAGCCCTGGGCATACGAGACGAGCTTGGATGCGAGCAGTGCGTTGCGGAGATCGGTCACGAGCGCTTTCGCGTCTCCTTTGTACTTCGTCCGGGGGCCGGATAGAACCAACGATGCCGCGAGGCGCTCGTCCTTGAGGGCCGACAGGCAACGGGCGTAGACCGCCTCACTGATGAGGGTCACGGGGATGCCCAGCTCCAGGGAATTGATCCCGGTCCATTTGCCCGTGCCTTTCTGGCCCGCGCTGTCGAGGATCTTCTCCAGCAGCGGCGTGCCGTCCGTGTCCGGGAAGGCCATGATGTCCCGCGTGATCTCGATCAGGTAGCTCTGCAGGTCGCCTGCGTTCCAGCGGCCGAAGATCCGTTGCATCTCGGCATGGGGCAACGCCAGGCCCTCGCGCATCACGTGGTAGGCCTCGGCGATGATCTGCATGTCGCCGTATTCGATGCCGTTGTGGATCATCTTGACGTAGTGGCCGGCGCCGTCCTCGCCCACCCACTCGCAGCACGGCGAGCCGTCGGGGGTTTTGGCGGCGATGGCCTGCAGCAGCTCCTTCACCAGGGGCCAGGCCTTGGGGTTGCCGCCCGGCATGATGGACGGGCCCCGGCGGGCTCCCTCCTCGCCGCCGGAGATGCCGGTGCCGATGTAAAGAAGGCCTTGCTCTTGGAGCGATTTCGTGCGGCGGATCGTATCGGTGAACTGGGAGTTGCCGCCGTCGATGATCACATCACCGGGCGCAAGGTGCGGCAGGAGCAGGGCGATGAAATCGTCTACGGGCGTGCCGGCCTTCACCATCAGCATCACCCGGCGCGGCCGCTTCAGCCGCGCGATCATCGCTTCCAGCGAGTGGGCGCCGATCACACGGCTGCCCCGGGCGGGCCCGGCCATGAACTCATCCACCCTGGAGACCGTCCGGTTGTAGGCCGCCACGGTGTAGCCCTGGTCGTTCATGTTCAGGATCAGGTTCTGGCCCATCACGGCCAGCCCGATCACGGCGATGTCCGCCGATGTTTCACTTTCCATGGTCATTCTACGGTTACCTTTCCGTGGGATTCACGCATACCGGCGGCGAGCTCGGGCACTATAACACGCGCGGCAGTTTAGCAGATTTTGTTAAAAGTGCAATTTCAAAATCGGAACTACATCTCTGGTCAACGATAAGGGCGAGTTACCGGAACGCACATATTAACGACACGGAAACACCCGCTGACACGAACAAAAAACCCAGGCTTCTCGGCCTGGGTTTTTTGTTTCCCGTATTGTTGTTGGTGCCCCTGGCAAGAATCGAACTTGCGGCCAACGGATTAGGAATCCGTTGCTCTATCCACTGAGCTACAGGGGCG
>JBFYWS010000433.1:0-3735 GCA_041310935.1 Desulfobacteraceae bacterium
CCGTGGCCACCATCGTTTTCGACGAGGTCGACGCAGGCATCGGCGGGGCCGTCGCCGAGGTGGTCGGCCGCAAGCTGGCGGCCCTTGCCCGACACCATCAGGTCATCTGCATCACCCACCTGCCCCAGATCGCCAAGTTCGGCGACCAGCATTTCAAGATCTCCAAGCACGTGGCCTCCGGCCGCACCCGGACCGCTATCACGCTGCTTTCCGCCGACGATCGCACCCGCGAGATCGCGCGGATGCTCGGCGGCGAAAAGATCACCCGTGTAACGCTCGAGCACGCCCGGGAGCTGCTCAAAAAATGATCCCCCGCCACGCCGAAGCGTGAACGGGGGATCGTGGGGCCTATCAACAGTTCACTTTGCAGCGTGTTGAAAAACAAGCATCAGGCCGTCAGCCAAGGCGTGCGGCGTTTTGGAAAGCGCAGTCCGCCTTAGGCGGATGAGCATTTACAAAAGCCGCACAACGCCGGATCACGGCGCGAGGCGTAGTTTTTCAGGCGAGTTTCTCCACATTGGCCGCCGCCGGGCCCTTGGCACCTTGCTGGACTTCAAAACGCACGCGATCTCCCTCCCCCAGCGACTTGAAGCCCTCGCCCTTGATGGCTGAGAAGTGGACGAAAACGTCCTGTCCGTCTTCCTTTTTGATGAACCCGAACCCTTTTTTCTCGTTGAACCACTTGACGACTCCTTCCGGCATACGCTCCTCCTCCCGATGGTTGAATTGACTCTCGACGCGATCCTCAAACAAAAAAAGCAGAACCATTTCTGGCCCTGCTTCAGAAGCCTCACCACGAATGAATCGGGAGTATGGCAAACCGATGGATCTCACAAAACAACTTCATCACGAGTACCAATATCCACCAACCTCAAAGTGATTTTACTATCCCGAAAATTGAACGGGTTGTCAATAAAAAAACCGGCCGAATCCCGCTAAAAATAGTGGATTTCGACCCGGCCCTATATGTTGTGCTTCGATTCATCGGCCATCCATATAGAAGGGTCCTGCGCCGGGCCGTTTTCACCCCCCGCGCCGGCTTTGAACGGGCAAAACCGTGCACGGCTTTTCGCCTTTTCGGCGTTGCCATGTTAAACTACTTTCGTGGCTGACCATCGCATGACCGGATTCCGGGTCGCCGGAATCGCCGCCGCCCTTGTCTTCGCCGTTCTGCTCGGTATCCGGCTGGAGGTCTGGGAGAGTTTCGCTGCGCGGCCGAGACCCCTGCCGACCGCTGCGGGCGACCGCGCCCGGCCCCGGGAGTCCTGGATGAACATTTTCCAGAACAACCGCAAGATCGGCTTCAGCCACAGCCGCCTGCAGCCCACGGACACCGGCTTTGAGTTGGAGGAAAAGGTGGTGATGCGGATCAACACCATGGGCATGATCCAGGACCTGCACCTGCAGACCCGCGCCCGGCTGAACCGGGACCTCGCTCTGGAACGCTTCGAGTTCGGGCTCGAGTCGGGCCGGTTCCGCTTTTCAGCGCAGGGCGAGGCATCCGGCGGTGTGCTGTCCGTCCGCACCGAGGCCGCCGGCGACCGGCGCAGCATCGAGGTGCCCGTCCCGCCGGGCATCACGCCCGCGGCAGCCGTCATCGACGCCCTGGCGATGGCGGACCTCAAGCCCGGCAACCGGTACACCTTCGATGTGTTCGACCCGGCGGCCCTGGCGCAGATACCCGTCCTGGTCGAGGTCATCGGGCCGGAGGACGTGCCCGTGATGGGGCAAAATGTCCCCGCCACCAAGGTGACATTGAATTTCCGGGGCATGCTCCAGACCGCCTGGATCGGTGAAAACGGCGACCTGCTCAAGGAGCGCGGTCTGCTGGGCATGCGCTTGGAAAAAACCTCCCGCGCGGATGCCCTGGACGATCGGGGGCTCGTCGCCAGCCAGGACCTGACCGAACTCGCATCGATCACGCCCAATCGGCCCATCGCAAGCCCCGTGGCCCTGGAGGTGCTGCGGGTGGCGATCGGCGGCGCCACGACCGAGGGCCTGCAGTTGCAGGGCGGGCGCCAGCGGATTTCCGACGGCGTGCTCACCGTCCGCAAGGAGTCGCTCGCAGAGCTGCCGGACGTGCTGACGGAGCAAAGCCTGCCCGCCCTCGAGCGGGTGTACCTGAAGCCGGAGCCGTTCATCCAGTCCGATCACGCGAAGATCCGCGCCCAGGTGCGCTCGATCCTCGGCGACAACGTCCCAATGCCGCCGCTCCTGAAGGCCCGACGCCTCATGGACTGGATCCGCGCCAACATCGAGAGACGGCCGGTGCTCTCCCTGCCGGATGCCGTGGCCACTCTCGAAAACCGCATGGGCGATTGCAACGAGCACGCCGTGCTGTTCGCCGCCCTGGCGCGGGCAGCCGGGATCCCGGCTCGCGTGGAGGCCGGCGTTGTCTACCTGCGCGGCAAATTCTACTACCACGCCTGGAACCTGCTGTACCTGGGACGCTGGGTCACGGCGGATGCCCTTTTCGACCAGCTCCCGGCGGACGTAACGCACATCCGGTTCGTCACCGGCTCGATGCAGCAGTCGTTGGACCTGGTGGGGCTCATGGGGAAGCTGACCATCACCGTCCTGGAATGACGGGCAGCGCGTTGGAGACCACCTTCCCCGGGCGGCCGCCTTGGCACGCGGTTTTGATGTGCTATAATGCAGGAGTCGTTACGACTCAGGTGGAGAGGGTTCGGGGTTCAGGGTTCGGGAAAGAAGCAGTTACCGGAATCCGATCCCCGCCGGCCCCAATCGTCCGTGCGGGAGGGTAGCGAAAACCATGGCGATAGCCCACATGGATTTCCTGAACCCCGAACCCTGAGGCCTGAGATCTGATGAAGTCGATCCCAGAGCGGCAAAGGCGAGTCGGTCTTTGCCTGAAGCTGAACGCTTCGATCACAAACCCGTTTCCGATCGACCCGCCCCGGGAATCGGGCACCAGGCCATCCTTGCACCCATGATCGAGTTGACCCAGCTGACCAAGAGCTACAACGGGTTCACCGCCGTCGACCGCCTCACCCTGAAGGTCGGCCAGGGTGAAATTTTCGGGTTCATCGGGCCCAACGGCGCCGGCAAGACCACCACCATCAAGATGCTGGGCGGCGTGCTGGCGCCGACATCGGGCTCGGTCGCCGTCTGCGGCATCGACCTGCAGGCGGAGCCGGAGCGGGCCAAGCGCAAGATCGGCTTCATACCGGACCGCCCCTATCTCTACGAGAAGCTCACCGGCCTCGAATTCCTGCGGTTTACGGCTGACATCTACGGCGTGCCGGTGTCCGAGTTCCAGCCCAAGGCAACGGCCACTCTGGCGATGTTCAGCCTCTCGGACTGGTCCAACGAGCTCATCGAATCCTACTCCCACGGCATGAAGCAGCGCCTCATCATGGCCTCGGCCGTGCTGCACGACCCGGCGGTGCTGATCGTGGACGAGCCCATGGTGGGGCTCGACCCGCTGGCCATCATCATGGTCAAGAAGCTCTTCCGGAAGCTGGCGGCGGACGGGGTCACCATTTTCATGTCGACCCACACGCTGACGGTCGCCGAAGACATCTGCGACCGCATCGGTATCATCACCCGGGGCCGGCTGATCGCCAACGGCACCGCCGCCGACCTGCGGCGGGAGGCCAACGCGACCGAGGCCGACCTGGAGCAGGTTTTTCTGAACCTGACGACGAATGGGCCCGCCGCCGAATCATGAATGGATTATGCGCTGACATCGGAATGCTGCTGCGGCCACGGCTG
>JBFYWS010000475.1:0-2570 GCA_041310935.1 Desulfobacteraceae bacterium
GTTCAAGGATTCGAGGGGTCAGGGGGTCGAGTGGAGAAGCCCGGGAAGTACACCACTGAAATACTCGCAGCGTATACCCAGCGCCTGCGGGTGGAAGATATCCCGGCGGCAACCGTGGCGATGGTGCAGCGCTGTGTACTGGATCTGGTCGGAGCCGCTGCGGCCGGAGCGCAGTCGGAGGCGGCCATGATTGCGCGGGCCGGCGCGGCACGGCTGGGCGCCGCGGGCTCTGCGGATACCTGGTTCGGCGGCGTCCGGCGCCAGGCGGTCTTCGCGGCCTTCGCCAACAGCGCGGCGGCCAGTGCACTGGATTTGGACGACGGCCTCCGCGCGGCCGGTGGGCACCCTGGAGCTGCCGTCATACCGGCCGTGCTGGCAGTGGCCCAGGAGGTGCAGGCCGGATGGAGTGAGGTCCTCGCGGCCCTGGTGGCCGGCTACGAGGTGGGTGTGCGCATATCCGCCGCCCGGGATTTCTCAGCTCTGGACACGCTCGCGACCGGGCGCTGGTGCGCATACGGGGTGGCGGCTGCCGCAAGCCGGCTGCGCCGTCTCACCGTGAGGCAGACCGCGGAGTCCATGGCGGTGGCGGGCGTGCTCTCTCCGGGGCTTTCCGCGGCGGGCTACAGCCACGTCATGGGCAACCACGCCAAGGAGGGCATCCCCTGGGCGACACTGACGGGCTTGTGGGCGGCGGAGTTTGCGGCCGGCGGCTTCACCGGCCCGCTGGACATCCTGGACCATCGCGGGTATTACGATGCGGAAAAAATCCTGGTGGGGCTTGGAGAAAACGTCGCCGTGGACGGTGTTTATTTCAAACCCTATGCGTGCTGCCGTTGGATTCACTGCGCCCTGAACGGGCTTTGCGATCTGATGGAGCGTCACAGCCTCCGTGCTGCCGATATCAGCGCGATCGAGGTGCACACGTTTGCAAGGGCGCTGCGTCTGAACAACCACCCGGACCCGGACAATCTCGAGTCCGCCCAATACAGCCTGCCCTTCTGCATGGCGGCGGTGGCAGTGGAAGGCAACGACGGGCTCCTGCCGATGCGGACGAGCCTGCTGCACCGGCCGGACCTCGTCGCGCTGGCCGGCCGGATATCCCTGCACGTGGATGCGGGGCTGGACCGGATGTTCCCGGAGTTTACCGCCGCACGGGTGGTCCTCCGGACCAATCGGGAGAGCCTTGAAGCCTACTGTTGTCACCCGCTGGGCGACCCGGTCAACCCTATGGACTGGGGGATGCTGGTGCACAAATTCCAGCATGTGACCAAGGGGCTGCTGTCGCCGGCGCGCCAAATAGAGATAATCCAGGCCGTGCAGTCGCTGCCGACCCAGGGACTGGCGCCGTTCCATGGCTGTCTGGCCGAGCCACTCGAGACTCATTCTTAGGAAGGGAAATCCATGAAAGTTGGAGTCAGAAACGAAGACAAAAGCCGGTGGGAACGCCGGGTGCCGCTGGTGCCCGCCGACCTGATAGCTCTCAGAGATACCGGCATCGATGCCGCGGTGCAAACCAGCCCCCATCGGGCTTTTGGGGACGATGAATTCGCTCGGGTCGGTGTGCCTGTCCAGCCGGACCTAAACGATTGTAAAATCATCATCGGCATCAAGGAGATCCCTCCAGCCAAACTGGAGGCCGGCAAGGTGTATCTCTTTTTTTCCCACGTCATCAAGGGCCAGCCGGCCAACATGCCCATGCTTCAGCGCCTGATGGAGCTGAAGGCCACACTGGTGGACTACGAGCGCATCGTGGACGAGAAAAACCGCCGCCTGATTTTCTTCGGCCGCCACGCCGGGCTGGCCGGCATGGTCAACACGCTCTGGTCGCTCGGCAAGCGCCTGGAAGTCGAAGGCATCCCGTCGGCCTTCAGCCGCCTGAAACAGGCCCGGGCCTATGCCGACCTGTCGGGCGCACGGGAGGATCTGGGAAGGGTCGCCGCGCGCATCGCTGCCGACGGAGTCCCCGCGGCGATTCACCCCTTGGTGGTGGGCTTCACCGGGTACGGCAACGTGTCCCAGGGCGCCCAGGAGATCCTGGACCTCCTGCCGGTCCGGACGATCACACCCGCCGAGCTGAAAACCGTTGCGCACGACCGCGCCCGGGATGCCCGGGTGATCTACAAAGTCGTGTTCAAAGAGGCGGACCTGGTTGAACCGCTGGAAGCGGGCAAAGGTTTTGATCTGGATGATTACTATCGCAGGGGTGCCGGCGGCTATCGGGGCGTTTTCGGCCGTTACCTGAATGATCTCTCCGTCCTGGTCAACTGCATCTACTGGGATGAGCGCTACCCGCGGTTGCTCACGCTGCCCGAGTGCCGCAGCCTGTGGGCGCCCGGCCGCAGCCCCAAACTCAAGGTCATCGGCGACATTAGCTGCGACGTGAACGGCTCGCTCGAATGCACCGTAAAGCCCACCGAGCCGGGAAACCCGGTTTACGTCTACGAGCCCGGGACGGGCACGGCGAAAGACGGCTTCGAGGGCGACGGCCCGGTCATGATGGCCGTGGAAATCCTGCCGTCTGAAATCCCCCGCGAATCCTCCATCGACTTCAGCCGCGTTCTGAAACAGTT
>JBFYWS010000512.1:0-3278 GCA_041310935.1 Desulfobacteraceae bacterium
TAGATGCGCTTTTCACGGCTGCCTCCGCGGTATGCGTCACGGGTCTGGCGGTGGTGGATACGGGTAGCTATTTCACCGTTTTTGGTCAGTGCGTGATCCTCGCGCTTATCCAGGTCGGTGGTCTCGGCGTCATGACCATTTCGGTGGCCCTTTTCCAATGGATCGGGAAAAACATATCCATTCGTCACCGGATGGTCATGCAGGACCTGTTTGCCCACACGCCGCGCGTGGACATATTCAGCCTCGTGAGAAGTATTGTCTTTTTCACGCTCGGCGCGGAAACCATCGGAGCCGTCTTGCTGACTGCCCATTGGAGCCGGGAACTGCCCTTTTTGCCTGCCGTCTATACGGCGGTCTTTCACTCGGTTTCGGCGTTTTGCAACGCCGGCTTTGCTCTGTTTCCCGACAGCATGATGCGCTACAGCGGCAACCTTCTTCTCAATGCGGTCATTTGCACATTGATCGTCGTGGGGGGCGTCGGCTTTCCGGTGCTCTATGACCTCCAATGCTGGATCAAATCTCACAGACATAAACGCTGCAGGCTTTCAATTCAGACCAAGACCGTGCTGATAACGACCGCAATCTTAATCTTAAGCGGCGCCTTGCTGTTTGCTTTCCTGGAGCGGCAGGGGTTGGAAGAGGGGCCATCACTTTCGCATCGCATCCTGGCCCCACTGTTTCAGTCCATAACCTGTCGTACTGCCGGCTTCAACACGGTGGATATTGCCTCGCTGAAAGACGCCACGCTTGCCATGATGATCTTTCTCATGTTTTTCGGCGCCTCGCCGGGCTCCTGCGGGGGCGGCGTCAAAACTACGACGCTGGCGCTCCTGACGGCGTTCACTGTATCTCGGATCAGGAAGCGAAGACGTGTCAATATTTTCAAAAAAAGCATTCCAAACGAAACCGTGACCCGGAGCGTATCGCTGGTTCTCGTTTCGATTGGGATCATTGGTTTGGTCTTGTTCATGCTGCTCGTCGGGGACACGCTGAGTGGTCATGAGGTGACCGCGCCCCGGGAAGCTTTTCTCGCGTATCTGTTTGAGATGGTATCGGCATTCGGAACAGTGGGGTTGTCCATGGGTTTGACAGCGACGCTCAGCATGTGGGGCAAGTGCTGGGTTGTGTTGATGATGATTATCGGTCGCGTGGGCGTGCTTACGTTTGCCTACATCATTGTCGGAACCGGCGTGACGAACGGGGTCGAGTACTCCGAAGAGAACCTGATGGTCGGATAGACAAACGGAGAGCGAACATGAAACATTTCGCAGTGATCGGTCTCGGCAATTTCGGTTTTAGTGCAGCCAAGTCCTTGTTTGAGGATGGCCATGAGGTCCTCGCAATTGACGTGGACAAAGCCAGGGTGCAGGCCATCGATCCATATGCCACGGAAGCGGTGGTGCTTGATGCCACGGACAAGGAGGCGCTGAAGTCCCTGGGGCTGGAAAATACGGATGCGGTGATTGTTTCCGCCGGCACCAAGATCAGCACCAGCATCCTGATATGTCTCTACCTACAAGAGATAGGAGTCAAGAAAATCCTGGCCAAGGCCTTGGATGACGACCATGCGAAAATCCTCAAACGGGTCGGGGCCAATGAGGTCATCCACCCGGAACGGGATATGGCCTTGCGCGTGTCGCGGGGGCTGTCGCGGCCGAACGTGCTGGACTTCATTCCTTTGGCGGACGAATTCGACCTGGTCCAGGTTGGCCCGCCGCGGGAGTTCATCGGAAAGAGCCTGAGAGATCTGAATTTACGGGCCAAGTACAATGTGCATATCATCGCCATCAAGGAGCTGGTGCCCGAAAACTTCCTATTGGTGCCCCCGGCCAGCTTTGTGATCAAGGATAGCGACATCCTCATTATGCTGGGCAAGTCTGAGGATATTCGAGGAATCAAGGCCTTGAAATAAGGGCTTCGCAGCAAAAATAATGACGCGCCGCCCCGCTTGGCTTTTGTTACGTCTGCCGGATTGGCGCCCCCTTCAGACATCCGATTGCACCGGCGAATGTGGCGTGCAGACGAATCAAAATCCCACCCAATCTTGTGTCAGTGGTTTAAGCCGAGACCCTCAGACCCTGAAGATTTCCACAGACCCTGAAGATTTCCACCTGGAAAAACGCCAGCACCTCGCACCCCGGGTCATCCGCGGCGATGCGGGAGACGAACCGCAGCGGTACGCCGAGATGTTGCAGATGAAAGGAGCGCGGCCAATCCGGCGATAAAGCGGTAATAGGTCAGGGAGAACCTCGCCAAAGACGAAGACCATCGGGTAGGCCCCCTTTCGTCACGGGTTCGAGGGGGGCCGGTGTTGTTGAGTTGCCGCTACGGGGTGCGGCATAGCGACGGTATCGGGGAAAGCGGGAAAAAAGGGGATAGTTGAAGGGCTTGTCCACCCCAATGGCCGCCCGGGGGGGGGGTCACCCGCAGAGGTCGAAACTCGGGGGCGCGCCGTCTGTCGCAGGCGGCGTCATGGCGCGCTCTGGGCGGCCTCGCGGGAATCGGCGAGCAGCTCCTCGCGGGACTGTTCTTCAGGGACGCTGAGACGCGTTTTCTCGTGCCTGCCGGCATTCTGGGCGTCGGTCAGCACCGCCGCGATGCGCTGGTCCTTTTTGATCCACAGGTCGTTCAGCCAGGCCTGGAATTGGCGCTTGAATGCCCGGTCTGCCACATAATCCCCGATCATTTGGGGTGTGACCGGGATCTGATCGACCTGCACATGAATCCGGTCGATCTTGCCGCAGATAAATTCCCAGAAGGTTTTACGGCCATTGGGGTAGACGATGGTGACGTCGAGAATGCGGTGCAGCTGCTGGCCCACCGTGGCCAACACTAGCGCCATCCCGCCGGCTTTGGTGCGCAGCAGGTTGGCATAGGGAGATGCGCTGCGCCGGTGTTTTTCGGGGGTAAAGCGCGTGCCCTCGATAAAGTTCATGACGGCGATGGGCTGGTGTTTGAATTTTTCGCACGCTTTTTGGGTGGCTTCGATGTCCTTACCCCGCTTTTCGGGGTGTTTTTTCAGGTAAGCGGTAGTGTAACGCTTCATGAAGGGGAATTCCAGGGCCCACCAGGCCTGCCCCAGAAGCGGGACCCAGATCAGCTCTTTCTTGATGAAGAAGGTCAGCAGCGGGATCCTGCGGTTGAACACCCGTTGCAACACCAGGATATCGACCCACGACTGATGGTTGGCCACCACCAGATACCAGCCCTTGGGTTGAAGGTCTTCCACACCCGCAACCTCCCAGCGGGTATCGGAGAAAAGACGCTGGTTGAAATTG
>JBFYWS010000529.1:0-9415 GCA_041310935.1 Desulfobacteraceae bacterium
TCTTGAAAAAGCCTTTTCGAGAATGGGCTGGTGTGGTTTTTGGGCACTGGTGGTGATGGGCGCGCTCCCCCTCATCATCATGGTCTACACTTTTGTATTTACGGGTAGGCCTTCCGGCAGCTCTCGTTCCGGGCTGCCCTTCGTGCAATTCTTTTCGACCGTTGGCTTGCTGCTCTCGGTCTTCATAGCCCTCTGGTTTTACCGGTACACGCGCATTGCCAAGCGCATTCAGGATCCAGCATCGCGGCCGTCCGAGTCTTCCTTGCGCAGGACCGTATGGACCGGACTTGTCGCGACGAACCTGGCCATCCTCTTCTCGATGTTGGTATTGCTGTTCGAGGTGGGCACTCTGCTCTTCTATTTTTTATCGGCACCACAGGCGGGTCTGCCGACCGTACAGACCACTGTCGATGGGTTCGCCAGCTGGGTCTCCGCGGTGGACATGATGAACCTGATGGCGGTGATCCTGACCCTTGGAGGTGAGATATTCGCCTTGATCTTCGGGCTCCTGCTTCTTTTCCGAACCATGCAGTCATTACCGGAATTGGCAAAGGCCTCTAAAGCGGCACATTGAGCGAGGCGTGCCGTTCCCCGATGTGTGCGGCAACGCCTGACAGGCCCAATATATAATTCCCGAGGCATAGTTGAATTTCCGATTCGTGGCATCTTTACCAAGGGATGTCCAAACCGGTTTCGGAGCAAAATCCCTGAGGACAGCCGCATGATTTTGTACATGATTACAGCGACAAACAAAAAGATCCGCGGTAGCGGAGGACTCGCCCTCATCGCGCCCATCGCCTTGTCAATCATCTGCCTCGCCGCCGGGTGCTCGCCGCCGGATCCGGTCCATTTCGAGGTGACTCGTCCGGTCAAGACCATGGTCGTGGCCGCCGGCGAAGAGGCTCGGGAGCGTTCATTTTCCGGCAGGGTCGAGGCCTCGAAAACGGCCGATCTGGCCTTCTCCGTGGCCGGTTTGCTGGTCAAACTGCCGGTCAAGAACGGGCAGAGTGTCGCCACGGGCGAGCTGATCGCCCAACTGCGGGAGGATGAATTCAAGGCCCGGCTGCAAACCCTGCAAGGCCAGTTGGATCAGGCCCGGGCGGGGCTCCGGTCGCTGCAGGCAGGCGAACGCCCCGAGGAGAGATTGCGGCGGGAATCGCAGGTGCGGGCGTCCGAGGCGAGGCTCGCGAATGCCCGAACCGAATTTGATCGCCACGAGCGCCTGATTCAATCCCAAGCGGTTTCGCGCGCGGCCTTCGACCGTGCGGAAACGGCCTACCGGGTGGCCAAGGAGGATCACAAAGCAGCCCTGCAGTTGCTCGAAATGGGCACGACTGGCCGCATGGAAGACATTGATGCCCGGGAGGCCGAGGTGCGGGCGCTTGAGGGGCGCGTGGTCGAAGCGAACATCCATCTCCGGGATTGCACGCTGCGCGCTCCCTACGACGGCGTGGTTGCCCAGCGGTTCGTCGAGGTGCAACAGAATGTCAGGGCGAAGGAGCCGGTGGTCAGGTTCCAGGATGCAAACGAGATCGACATCGCCGTGGATGTACCGGAGGCCGTCATGGCCGCCGATATTCGCACCGCCGACATTGTACAGATGTCCGCGAAGCTGAGTGGGGCACCCGGGCTGCAATTTCCGGTGCGGGTTCGCGAAATGGCCCAGGTGGCGGACCCGACCACCCAGACGTTCAAAGTCCGCGTCGCCATGAAATCCCCCCCCGGCATCACCGTGCTTCCAGGCATGACGGCCACCGTCAGCGTCACTTATCGCCGCGCCGACATCCTGGGCAATCGCATTCTTATCCCGATCTCGGCGGTTGCCAAACTGGATTCCGGAGAACAGGTGGCGTGGGTTTTGGGGCCGGATCAGAACGTCACGCGCCGTCCCCTGAAAATCGGGGATGTCAGCGGTGGCCGGATCGAGATTCTGGACGGGCTGCAACCGGGCGACCGCATTGCCGTGGCGGGGGTGACGTTTCTCCGGGAAGGCATGAAGGTCCGTGATCTCGGCAACGCCCTCGGGGGCCGCCAGCCATGAATCCGGGCGAATTTTCAGTCAAGAACAACCGGATGGTCCTGATGGCCATGGCGATGGCCATTGTCGGCGGCCTCATCGCCTACCTGAACATGGGGCGCCTCGAGGACCCCGAGTTCACCATCAAGACAGCGCTGATCATCACCCCCTATCCCGGGGCCAGCGCCGAGGAGGTGGCCCAGGAGGTCAGCAATCCCATCGAGAGCGCCTGTCAACGGCTGGGCCAGCTCGATTACGTCACGTCGGAGTCCACGCGCGGCCGGTCGCTGGTCTCCGTGCGCATCAAGGCCCGTTACGACAAGAACAGCCTCCCGCAGGTCTGGGACGAACTGCGCCGCAAGGTCGCGGACGTCCAGTCACAACTGCCCCCGGCCGTGCGCGGCCAGTCGATGGTGATTGACGATTTCGGCGACGTGTACGGCATTTTCCTGGCGGTGACCGGCGAGGGCTTTTCGTACCCGGAGCAGCGCCGCTACGTCGAGTTCCTGCGCCGCGAACTCCTCCAGGTGACCGGCGTCAAAAGCATCGCGCTCTTTGGCGAACAACGGGAAGTCGTCTTCCTCGAAATATCGCGGCAACGGCTGGCGCAGTTGCGCCTCAACGAGGAGCTGATCTACAGCAAACTCCAGGAGCGGAACATCGCCGCCGACGGGGGACGCATCCGCGTTGGCGACGAGCACATTCCGCTGGATCCGACGGGCGCCTTCGCCTCGGCTGATGACATGCTCGAGCTGGTGATCGGCTCGGACCAGACGGGCCGCCAGCTCCGCCTCCGCGATATCGCGACGGTGCAGCGCGGCGACCAGGACCCGCCGCGGCGATTGCTTCGCTACGACGGCAAGCTGGCCATCGGGCTGGGCATCTCCACGGTGCCGGGCGGCAATGTGGTGAAGATGGGGCAGGCCATCCGGCAAAAGCTCGACCAGATCAAAAGCAACCAGCCGATCGGCATGGAGATCGGTGAAATCAACTTCCAGCCCCAAGCCGTCGCCCAGGCCACCAGTGAGTTCATGTTCAACCTGGGCAAGGCCGTCACCATCGTCTTCGTGGTGCTGATTGTCACCATGGGCCGCAAGACCGGGCTCATTATCGGCCTGGTGCTGTTCATCACGATCATGGCGACATTCCTCGTCATGTATATGAAGGGCGACCTCCTGATGGAGCGCATCTCCCTCGGCGCGCTCATCATTGCGTTGTGCATGCTCACGGACAACGCCATCATCGTCATCGAAGGGATCAAGGTCGGGATTGAGTCCGGCAGAAAAAAGATCGAGGTGGTCCGCGAGGTGGTCGCTGAAAACCAGTGGCCGCTCTTTGGGGCGACGGCCATCGGCGTCATCGCCTTCGCGGCGATCGGCTTGTCGCAGGATTCAACCGGCGAGTATACCAACTCGCTCTTTTGGGTCATCCTGATCGCCCTGAGCCTGAGTTGGGTGTCATCCGTCACGGTCACGCCCGTGTTGAGCTATATGATGTTCAAGCCCGTCGCTGGCAGTGGGGCGTCCGAAAGCAGCGATCCGTACAAGGGCCTGGCGTTTCGGATCTACCGGAAACTCCTCATTCTGGCCCTCCGCTTCCGCTGGGCCGTGGTGATCCTGTGCCTCCTGGCTTTCGTCGCGGCGGGGTTCGGTTTCCGGAAGGTCGATCAAAGCTTTTTCCCGCCCGCGACCCGGCCGCAATTCATGGTGGACGTCTTCCTGCCGGCCGGCACCCATATCCGCCAGACCGAGGCCGTCGCCGGCGACATCCAACGCTACATCCAGAGCCAGCCGCACGTCACCCACGTCACCTCGTTCGTCGGCGGCGGCGGCCTGCGCTTCCTGCTCGTCTATTCCCCCGAAAACGAGAACCCGGCCTATGTGCAGTTTCTCGTCGATGTGGATGATTCCCGGAAGATCCAAGGGTTGGTGACCGGCATTCAGAAAGAGCTGGACGAGAACTACCCGAATGCCAACGCCATCGCCAAGAAGTTCCTCCTGGGTCCGGGCGATGGCGGGCGCATCCAGATACGCTTCAGCGGCCCGGATTCCGCGAAACTGCGCGAACTCGGCAATCAGGCGATGAAAGTTCTGGAGGACTATGGCCAGGCGTTATGCATCCGCAGCGACTGGCGCGAGCGGGTGAAGGCGATCCGCCCCGAGGTGCTCGATCTTCAGGCCCGGCGCAATGGCATCACGCGCGTCGAGGTGGCCCGGGCGCTGGAGAGCAGTTTTGAAGGGCGCGCGGTCGGCTTCTACCGCGAGCCTGGCGACGCCGGTGCCGGCATCTTCCCGCAGGAGACGCGCCTGCTGCCCATCATCGCTCGTCCGCCCCTGCCAGAGCGCCAGGACGTCGGCGCCATCAACAGCCTGCAGATCTGGAGCCCGGTCGCCGGACGGATGATCCCGTTGAACCAGGTCACGGCCCGCTCCGAAGTCGTCTGGGAAGACCCGATCGTGGTGCGCCGCGATCGCTTCCCGACCCTGACCGTCCATGCCGACCCGCGGTCCGGCTTGCCCAGTCAGTTGCGCGATCGGGTGAAGACCAAGATCGAACAGATCGAGTTGCCGCCGGGCTATGCGCTCCAATGGGGCGGCGAATACGAGGATTCCGGCCGTGCCCGCGCCGCCCTCGCCGAGCCTCTCCCCTATGTGCTGGCGCTGATGGTTTTCATTGTGGTGTGTTTGTTCAATTCGTTCCGCACCACGCTGTTGATCTGGCTGATCATCCCGATGGTAATTATCGCGGTGACCTCGGGGCTGCTGCTCACGCGCATGCCCTTTGGCTTCATGGCCCTGCTCGGCGTGCTCGCCCTCGGCGGCGAGTTGATCAAGAACCAGATCGTCGTCCTCAGCAAGGTTCTGACCTTGATCGGCAAGGGGACGCCGCCGTATCAGGCGCTCCTGGACGCTGGTACCACCAAGATGCGCCCGGTGTGCATGGTGGTGCTGACGACCGTCCTGGGGATGATCCCGCTGGTCACAGACCCGTTCTTCGGGTCGATGGCGGTGTGCATCATGTTCGGGTTGTCGTTCGCCGCGGTCCTGTCCCTGATCGTGACGCCCGTCCTCTACGCCATTTTCTACAGGATCAAGGAAACCGCAAACGCACCGTCAGGCGCACAATAACGCGGCACCTGAAAGATGGCGGAAAGACACACCTGCCCTCCGTTTTCCGGCTTGGAAGCGGGGGCAACCGCGCCGAAGTTTTGTGCGGCGCGGGCCGTTTTTAGGGTGAACGCGACCGCGATGCATGCGCTGCGACGCAAAGGGAGACGATGCCGATGGGTCTAAAGAGGGTCCTGAAGTGGGTGTTGATCGGGGTCGTCGTCGTCGGCGCGGCCGTTTTCGCGCTGCGGTCGTATCGGGCCCTCAGCGGCCCTCCGCTCCATCCCTGGCACACCTTCGTGCCTGCCGAGTTGCACGAGACCGACCTCGACGCGGCCGACTGGCCTCGCTATCTCGCACTGGAAGGGGCGATCTTCGAAAGCGTTCGCGCCGAAGTCAGCCAGAAGCTCGATCCGGACGAGCGCGTGCCGATCAACCGCTACTTCGAGGAAAGCCCGGTCTATCCGGCGCGCTTCGCCCAGAACTGGAACCGGTCATATGTCATGGAACCCGACGGCAAGCCGATCGGGGCCGTGGTGCTGCTGCACGGGCTGACGGACTCACCCTACAGCCTGCGGCACATCGCGAAGCTTTACCGCGACCGCGGCTTCGTCGCGATCGGCGTCCGTTTGCCGGGGCACGGCACCGTGCCCGCCGGCCTGACCGACGTGCGCTGGGAAGACTGGATGGCCGCCACGCGGCTTGCGGTCCGCGAGGCACGTCGGCGTGTGCCCGCCCCGGGGCCGTTGCACCTGGTCGGGTTTTCGAACGGCGGCGCGCTCGCAATGAAACATGCGCTCGAAGCGATCGAGGATCCGAAGCTTCCCCGGGCCGACCGCATCGTATTAATCACGCCCATGATCGGGATCACGCGCTTTGCGCGCTTTGCCGGTCTGGCCGGCCTGCCCGCCGTGCTGCCGCCGTTTGCGAAGGCGGCATGGCTCAGCGTCGTGCCGGAGTTCAATCCGTTCAAGTACAACTCGTTCCCGGTCAACGGCGCCCGCCAGTCGTATCGGCTGACCGATGCGCTGCAAAGCCAGATCCAGCGCCTGGCGCGTGCCGGCCAGCTCGGAAGCCTGCCGCCGGTTCTGACCTTCCAGTCGGTGGTCGATTTCACCGTCAGCACGCCGGCGATCCTGACGGCGCTGTATGCGTTCCTGCCCGACAATGGCAGTGAGATCGTTCTTTTCGACGTAAACCGGACCGTGAAATTCGGCCCGCTGCTGCGCCCCTCCGCCTATGTCGCGCTCGATCGGTTGACGCCGACGTCCCCGCAGCCGTATCGCTTCACGTCAATCATCAACGCGAGCGACGACAGCGACGCCACGGTCGAGCGCAGCACCGCGCCGGGCCAGTTGCAATCAGAGGACCACGCACTGAGCCTACCTTATCCACCGGGCATCTTCTCGCTGTCGCACCTGGCGATCCCGATTCCCATGGACGACCCGCTGTACGGGCTCCAGTCCGACCCGAAGGCGCAGCCCGAGTTCGGCTTCAATCTCGGCGCCATGAGCGCTCGCGGCGAGCGTGGATCGCTGGTCGTCGACCAGGATTTTCTGATGCGCCTTCCATCCAATCCGTTTTTCCCGTATCTACTCGAACGGGTCGACGAAGGCATCAATCGACCATCGGGCCCGACTGGACGCAATCTCCCCGCGACCGCATCGCCAGGCATCCCGGTGCGCCTTGAAGCCCTGCTGTCCACGTTCCTCTCTGACGATGCGGAGTCGCAGTCGTTCGCCGGCCCTTAGCAGGTTCGGAGAGACTTTCCTTCCGACAATAAAGCCGGGGAGGACGACTGCTCATGAAACTGACGACGCGCTTCCTGCTCCTCGCTGCGATGGTGGGGACGGCAGCTCCGGCATTCGGCCAGGGAATTCGCGTCGGCCCGGATGACCAGGTAGTCGAAAGCACCCTCAGCCTGCCCTATGCGTTTTACAACGAGAATTTCGGTTTTGCGGTGGGGTACGTCTACGGCGTGGTCGGCCGCCCCCAGAAGCAGGCCACACTGCTGGCCGCTGCGATCGCCGGCTCCAATGGGTCTGCCATGGGCTTTCTGGTGGGCCGCGATCTTCAGATGCCCGGGGTCGACCGTCTGTTCATGGACCCGGTCGTTTCGGTGGGTTACTTTAGAGACGCCGAAGCCTTCATCGACGGCAATCCCGATTTTCCGGGTGATCGCGCCGGCAGCAACGACTCGGACCCGGACAACTTCGTCAGAGGCGACGGCTGGGACAACTTCTTCCGGCTGAGGTTCAAATATCTGCTGCCGATCGGCAACGGCCGCGACCAGGTCATCGCCACTTACAAAATCAAGGAAGGGCTTTTGGATTCCGGTGCCACCGGCGGGACTTCCGTGAATCCCTTCGAGAGCGGCAGGAGTTATCTGGAATTGCGTCCCTTCTATCGCTGGCTGCAGATCGAAGGCGACGACTTTGACAGGGACCTCAAGACCAACGGCCTGGATTTTTCGGTGTTCTGGGACAACCGCGACTTTTATGCCAACCCCACCAGGGGATTCAGTCTGCGCGGTAGGTGTTCGCGGGATTTCGGCTGGCTCGACAGTTCGAATTCCTGGACGAATGTCGATGCCGAACTGGATGGTTACATTCCGTTCCAGATGGGGGACTGGCTGCGCCAGGGCGTGTTGGCCCTGAATTCTTGGACCTCGTATTCGCCGACCTGGGATGCGCAGCCCGACGGGGACATCGCCGACCGTCCACCGGCCTACACCGGTTCGACCCTGGGCGGCCTCTGGCGCATGCGCGGCTATCCCTCGCAACGCTTCAACGACAAGGCCGCCGTCTATTACGCGGCCGAGTTGCGCCTGATTCCCCACTGGAACCCGTTCGAGCAATGGCAGTGGGTCCAGAAACAGGTCGGCATCCAGTGGCTGCAGTTCGTACCGTTTGTCGAGATCGGAAGGGTCGCCCCGGAGTGGAGCTTCAAAGATCTGCACTCGGACATGAAATGGTGTGTCGGCCTGGGCCTCCGGGTCTGGGCCAAAGGGCTTGTGGCCCGCATCGACACGGCCTATTCCGAGGAAGGCCTCGGAATCCAGATGATGATCAGCCAGCCGTTTCAGTTTTGACGGGTAAATTCCTCCGCACTCCGGCCTGTTCGAATCTCATGCCCCGCAATCGAAGGTCCCATCGGTCAGCGTGCTGCCACCGGATGAACACACCACCGGTGGTGAGGAGCGCCTCCTGCTCGTAGAAAGGGTGGACTCATCCCGCATTTTAGAGGTGTTTCAGGATACTTCCTGCCCGGTTCCTGATCGCCGGCTGCCATAGATGTGCGCATATACAAAGGAAAACTCACAGCCCAAAAAGAAAATTTGACAAGCCATGAAAATCCACAACATCAAAATCATAACGCTGCCGATCACCCCATAGGACAAGAATTTGCTGAAGACGGAGACAACGCTGCTGGTTGCAAACTGCTGCAGCCCGACCAGCATCAGTGCCGTTATCAAGGCCCCCAGCCAGACATCCCGCCATCGGGGGCGGACGGTGGGCAGCACTTTGAATAGAACGCACAGAGTGAGGCTCAGGATAAAAATGGAGGAGCCGACCTGAAGTCCCCGGGTTAGCTGCAGTTCGTCCACCTGTCGGATAAACGCGAAGCTTTCCTGAAAGTAGGTTACCCACTCGAGGACGGCACCGATGAAGATGTTCGCCAATAGAGAAGTCAGCAGCAGCAGGGCCGTGGCCAGAACCAGTAGATAGGCAAAGAGTTTGTTAACGATGAAAAACAGCACCATTTTGGGGATCGAACCGGCTTCGGAAAGGCGGGCGGGGGATTCCCAGATAATGTTCACCGACTGCCGGAGAATTGCAAACAGGGTGCTGGCGGTGAAAAACAGCAGGCTGAAGCCCACAATCCCGGCGCCCACACTGTTCTCGTTGAGCGCGATGACGGTCCCGACCACCATGTCGTACACGGTCGGCGGCAGGTCCCGCACGATCATCTTCTCAATGTAGCGGAACGCCTCCGTGTCAGGGCCGATCAGAGCCCCCACGATGCTGAGGATCACCAGCAGCAACGGGAAAAGAGAGAAGAGAGCGTAGTAGGAGAGGGCGGCCGCCATGCCGGGGCAGTTGTCGCGGTCCCACTTCAGCCCGGTTTGAATCAGCAGCTGCAACGGTTTCCAGGGCAGCACGGTGGAACGCAGGTAGGGCCAAGCGGTGGTCTGAAGGTATCGTATCATCGGAGGCTGCCGGGTGGGCTATACCGCACCTGTGGTTTTGGGCTGCGAGGCCGGACACAGGGCCGGCAGCCAGTCGGCGAT
>JBFYWS010000546.1:0-2777 GCA_041310935.1 Desulfobacteraceae bacterium
ACGATCCCCGTCCGCCGGTCCTGAAATTCGACCCCGGGCACCCTGACGCCGACGAGCAGGGATATGTCCGGCTGCCCAACGTGAACATGATGGAAGAAATGGTCAACATGATATCCGCCACCCGCAGCTACGAGGCCAACGTGGCCGCCGTCAAGGCCTCCAAGGACATGGCGCTGAAGGCCCTGGAAATCGGGAAATAACCATTAGATAGGCTGAAGGTCGATAGGCTGAAGGTAGATAGACTGAAGGAAGAGAAATGCGTGATCGGTACTGCCCTTCAGTCTTCAGCCTAAACACCGGAGTAATTAAGGAGAACATTATGAACGAGATCGGATTGATGTCAGGCGTGGGCGAAAAAGCGGGTCTGTCCTTGCCGATGAGAGAGCCGGCGGAAGGCTCCGGGGTGAAGTTCGGGGAGATGCTGCAGGCCTCGCTGGACCGTGTCAGCCAGCTACAGACGGCAGCCGACCAGTCCATTGCCGACCTCGCGACCGGCCGCCAGGCGGACATCCACTCCACCATGATCGCGGCGGAGAAGGCCGAGATCGCCTTCGAGATGGCGATGACGATCCGTAACAAGCTGCTGAACGCATATGAATCCATCATGCGGACGCAGATCTAGCCCGGGGGGCCCTCATGGCGGATACTGCGCAGTTTTTTGAGCAGCTCACCAGCTTGTTTCGCAACTTTAGCGCCGGCAAGCGCCTTACGCTGGTGGTGCTGATCGCGGGAACCGTCGCCGGTTTTGCGCTGCTGACGAACTGGTCCGGTGCCGTCGATCTGAGACCCATCTACTCCAACCTGGATCCGGAGGATGCGGGCGCCATTGTGGCTAAGCTCAAGGAGCAGAAGGTTTCCTTCCGGGTCGGCCCGGACGGAAGAAGCATCCTGGTCCCGGCCGAGACGCTGCACGAAATCCGCATGCAGCTCGCCTCCGAGGGGCTGCCGCAGGGCGGCGGTGTCGGCTTCGAGGTCTTCGACAACACCAAGCTCGGCCTGAGCGAATTTGCCCAGAATGTGAACTACCAGCGGGCCCTGCAGGGTGAGCTCGCCCGCACCATCAGCCGCATTGCCGAGGTCGACAGCTGCCGGGTCCACCTCGTCATGCCCGAGAAGACCCTCTTCGTCAGCAACGAGCAGCCGGCCAGCGCGTCGGTGGCGGTGAAGCTCAAGAGCGGCCGCCAGCTCAGCCAGGAGCAGATCAAGGGCATCGTGCACCTGGTCTCCTCCAGCGTTCCGCGGCTCATTCCGGATCAAGTCACGGTGGTCGACAACAGCGGCAAGCTCCTGGCCGGCAGCAAGGGCAAGTCCACCTTCGGCGCCCTCAGTGTGGAGCAACTCGAATACCAGGCCCACGTCGAAAAGAATCTCGAGGGTCGCGTGAAATCCATGCTGGATCAGGCGCTGGGGGAGGGCCGGGCCATCGTGCGCCTCGCGTGCGCCTTCGACTTTATGCGCCACGAAAAAACCGAGGAGCACTTCCTGGGCGACAACCGCGTGATCAGGAGCGAGCAAAGCCTGAGCGAGACCACGCGCAACGGCGACACCGCCCCGCAGGGGGTCCCGGGTGTGCGCTCCAACACGCCGGGTGCGGAGATGCTGGACAACCGCAACGCCGCTTCCGCCGGCGGTGCTAACGCCTTCGAAAAGCAGGACCGCACCGTGAACTACGAGATCGGCAAGATCACGAGCCGCATCGTGGAGCCGACGGGTAAACTGACCCGCGTGTCGCTCGCGGTCCTGGTGGACGGCACCTACAAGCAGGTGCCGAAGAAAGGGGGCGGCACCGAACGCCAATACATCAGCCGGACCCCGGATGAGATTCAGAAAATCGAGTCCCTCGTCAAGCGGGCCGTCAACTTCGACGCGGAGCGCGGCGACAAGGTGGAAGTCGTCAACATCCCCTTTGAAGTAACCGAGCTGGTGAAAGGGGACGAGGCCCAGGCAGCCCCCGGGTGGCTCTCAATCTTGGGGCAGCTCGCCCCCTATCTCAAGCCCGCCTTCATGGGGCTTTTTCTCCTGCTGAGCTTTCTCTTCTTCGTGAAGCCGCTCGTGCGCTGGCTAACGGAGTACTCGCTCAGCGACGTGGAGATCGTGAAACAGCTTCCCAAGACCGTCGGGGAGATCGAGCGCGAGATGGCGGGCATGAAAAGCCTTCCCTATTTGAATCAGGCTTCGCAGCTGGTCGCCAGCGACGGCGAGGCTTCCGTGGGAGCCATGCGCAGCTGGCTCAAGGAATAGCACCAGTAATTTCGAAACATCCACCTCGTCGGTGTGACGGAACAACAATACGATGGATCCCAGACAGCTATCCGGGTCGGCCAAAGCAGCCATTCTGATCAAGTCCATGGGAGAGCATTCGGCCGCCGGCCTGCTCAGCCGCCTGAGCGCGGAGGAACGCGACGTGGTCAAACGGCAGCTCCAGCAAGTGGGCAGCGTCTCGCCCGACGTGGTGGACCAGGTGGCGCGCGAATTCACCCTCATGGCGGGGCGCGCGAAGTCCGGCCCGGCCGCTCTGCCCCACTTCGGAAGCAGTGCTGCGGAGGGCGCGACCGGCGCGGACGGGAAGAAAATCGAAGGGTTAGAAGTGCTCAAGAGCCTTGGCGCCGAGGAGATATATGAGCTGATCAAGGGCGAACATCCCCAGACCATGGCTATGGTCATCATTCACCTGAAGACGGCTGTCGCCAGCGAGGTGGTTTCGAAGCTGCCGGATGAGGCTAAGAGCGATGTCGCCATCCGTATCGCCGGCATGGACAAGATCATCGGCGCCATGG
>JBFYWS010000558.1:0-5361 GCA_041310935.1 Desulfobacteraceae bacterium
ACGGTCTTGATGAAGTGGGACTGGCCCAGGATCAGGTTCAACTGCTGCGGGTTTTCGATTTTGATGATTTTGATGTCCATCTTTTCTCCTATAAATTGAGGGTTCAGGGGTTCGAGGGTTCGAGGGTTCAAGCTAAATGCAGTTGGATGGCACCCTCAGTTGGGCGTATGCTGGATGGGTGCGTAATGAGGCCAAGATCAAGGCGCGCGAGCCCCACCGCACGAGAGCTACTCATCAGTGAGGGCGGCATGAAGCGCAACGCAGAGCTTGGCCCTCCGGCGAGCCCATCACCCGCCGATCGAACGCATCTGGCAGCAGATGTGCGCCGGCTCACCGCTAACCAGGCCGTGCTCCGAGGGCTTGAGCCGGGTGGTCCGCAAAAAGATCTCCGCCAGCTCCGCATCCTCGCACCCGCGGCGCAGCGGCCCCTTGAGGTCCTCCTGGTGGTCGGACAGCAGACAGGGCCGGAGCTGGCCGCTCGCCGTCAGGCGCAGGCGGTTGCAGCGGTCGCAGAAATGGCGGCTGATGGCCGGGATGAAACCGATCTCGCCCCGGGCGCCCTTGAAGCGGAAGCGCTGGGCCGGACCGTCGTGATCCGAGCGCGGCACGGGCGTAAGCTCGCCAAGAACACGCAGCCGCTCCTGGATCTCGGGCACCAGCAGCGGGGGGCGTCCGGCCCACCGGGACTTGCCGATCGGCATGAATTCGATGAACCGCACGTGGTAGGGGTGATCGAAGGAGAGGCGCGCGAGATCCACCAGTTCGTCGTCGTTGACCCCCTTGAGTGCTACGGCGTTCAACTTGATGGGGTGGAACCCCAGGGCTTCCGCGGCGCGCACCCCGTCCCAGACCTGATCGAAAACGTCGGTGCCCGTGATGGCCCGATAGCGCTCGGGCTTGAGCGTGTCGATGCTGATGTTGAGGCGCGCGATGCCGGCGGCCCGGAGGCGGTGGAGGTTGTCCTTCAGGAGGACACCGTTGGTGGTAAGCGAGATGTCGATCAACCCGGGCACGGCGGACAGCTGCAGGAGAAACTCGTAGACCCCGTTGCGGACCAGGGGCTCACCGCCCGTCACCCGGACCTTGGTGATCCCCAGCCCGACCGCCACGCGCACGACGCGCAGGATCTCCTCGTAGCGCAGGACATCGTCGTGGGAAAGGCGCGGAAGCGACTCCTGGGGCAGGCAGTACATGCAGCTCAGGTTGCAGCGGTCCGTGATGGAGACGCGCAGATAGTTCAGGTGGCGGTTGCAGGAGTCGATCAGTCGGGTCGGCGCAGATTCAGCCATGCTAAACTTTTAGAAACCCTGCCTCGACGGTGTCGGTGATCGGGATGATGGACGAGAAATTGCTCACATCGAATATTTCACGCACGTAGGGGGTCAGCGCGCTCAGGACCACTTTTCCCTTTTTGTTCTGCAGTTCCTTGACGGTCATCAGGATGACCCGGAGGCCGGCGCTGCTGATATAGTCCATCTGGCCGAGATCAAAAACCAGCCGGGTTTTGCCTTCCTTGAGAAGCCCCTTGAGCGCTGTTTCGGCTTGCGCCGCGGAATCCGCATCCAGGCGCCCTTCGACCCTCACACAAACAATCCCGTCTTTTTCTTTATGCTCGAGTTTCATGCGATGCCTCGTGCTGGAATGTGATGATCTATCTCGTGCCGATCCATAAACGGCGTCTTTCGGCCCATGCCGGCGTTCGCGCTCTTCGCACTCCTCGGCGTAGACGGACTACGCCTGCGGTTGCGAAATCGCTGCGGCCTTGGCCTGAGCCGAAATCCACCATTTCTGGATGGACACTGTTTCACCCGTCATCTATAGAAGTGGTTTCACAACCTCGGATCACGCCCGAGGGCAAGGCGCAGGCCGATTCGAAAGCGCAGTCCGCCTGCGGCGGATGAGCATTTCGAGAGGCATGCAATCCGCCTCTGGCGGACCATCGGGTGTCCGACGGGGTTATGAAACCACTTCTAATATAATTTCCGCGCGAATTCAAGAGGCGGCGCCGCGTCATGGGGGTGTGCCGTGGCGGCTGCGGTAATGGTCGAGAATGGCGGTGCACAGCCCCGGGATCGTGTATTCCTCGGCGACAATGCGCACGTCGAACCCGAGCTGCCGGGCGGTGTCGGCGGTGACCGGCCCGATGCAGGCGGCGGGGAGACCGGCCGCAAGCTCCTGGAACCGGTCCGGCGGCAGCAGGGCTTTGAAGTTCTTGACCGTCGAGGAGCTCGTGAAGGTCAGGAGATCGATCGCCTTTGTCTCCAGGCGCCGCACCAGGGCGTCAAGGTCGCCGGCCGCGGCTGGCAGGGTCTTGTAGGCGGCCACCTCCCGGACGACGGCCCCCATGGCCGCAAGCTCTGCGGGCAGGATCTGCCGCGCCTCCTGGGCGCGCGGCAGCAGGATCTGCTTGCCGCGGACCTCTTCCTTGCGGAAAGCCGCGACGACCGATTCGGCCCGGTAGTTTTCGGGGACGATGTCGCTTGACAGGCCGAAGGATTTCAGCCGCTCGGCTGTGGCCGGACCGATGGCCGCGGTGCGCAGGCGGCCGAGGGCGCGCACATCCTTGCCGGCGCCGAACAGGCGTTCGAAGAAGCCGCTCACCCCATTGACGCTGGTGAAGACGATCCAGTCGAAGGCCGCCAGGTCCGCGATGGCCCGGTCGAGGGGTGCGACGTCGTCGGGCGGTGCGGTCTGGATGGTGGGACACTCCAGGCACTCGGCGCCCAAATCCCCCAGCGCCTGGACCAGGTCGCTCGCCTGCGCCCGGGAGCGCGTGACGACGATTCGCCGGCCCAGCAGGGGCCGGTTCTCGAACCATTTCAATTTTTCGCGCAGGCCGACGACCTCGCCCACGACGATGATGGCCGGTGCCTTGAGGCCGGCGCGTTTGACCTTTGCGACGATATCCTCGAGCCGGCCGCTCACCGTGACCTGCTCCGGGGTCGTGCCCCAGCGCACGAGAGCGACCGGTGTCTGCGGGGAGCGTCCGTTGGCGACGAGCTCGGCCACGATGTTCGGCAGGTTCTTCACCCCCATGAAGAAGACGAGGGTTCCGATGCCGCGGGCGAGGGCGGGCCAGTCGATGCCGGTCTGCTCCTTGGTCGGGTCTTCGTGGCCGGTGACGAAAGCGATGGTGGAGGTCATCTTGCGGTGGCTGAGGGGGATGCCCGCATAGGCGGGTGCTGCAACGGCCGAGGTGACGCCGGGCACGATCTCGAAGGCGATGCCGGCCTCCACCAGCACTTCAGCCTCTTCGCCGCCGCGGCCGAACACGAACGGGTCGCCCCCCTTGAGCCGGGTGACCGTCTTGTTCTCCCGGGCCTTGGCCACGATCAGGGCGTTGATCTCGTCCTGGGGCAGGGTGTGGTCGCCGCCCTGCTTGCCGACATAGATGAGTTCGGCTGCCGGCGAAGCGTGTCGGAGGAGCGCCGGTGCTGCCAGGTAATCGTAGATGAGGACGTCGGCGCGGGCGATGCATTCCCGGCCCTTGACGGTGATCAAGCCGGGGTCCCCGGGGCCGGCCCCCACGAGATAGACGATAGGCGTTTTCATGTCACAGTGCCGTCGATGTGTGTTTTTTCAGGATGATGTCGGCGCCCCGGGTCAGGAGCACCTCGGCCAGTTCAACCCCCAGTGCTTCGGCGTCCTGCACCGGTCCGCTCAGGTGGTGCCGGATGAGGGCGCTGCCGTCGACCTCGGCGACCAGGCCGGTCAGGGCGAACCGGCGGCCGTCCACGCGGCCGTGGCCGGCGATCGGCACCTGGCAGCCGCCCCCCAGGCGGCGGAGAAAGGAGCGCTCGCCGGCGACCGCTGCATGGCTGTCCGGATGGTCGAGGCCGCTCACCAGGGGAGCGATGCGCCGGTCGCTTGCGCGGATCTCGATGCACAGCGCCCCCTGGCCCACGGCGGGCAGCATCAGGTCGGGGTCCAGGATCTCGGTGATGCGCTCTTCCAGGCCGAGCCGCCTGACGCCGGCGGCGGCGAGAACCACGGCCGAGAGACCCTCGGTCTCCAGCTTGCGCAGCCGGGTGTCCAGGTTTCCGCGCAGCGGCACGATCCGCAGGTCCGGCCGCACGTGGCGCAGCTGCGCCCCCCGGCGCAGGCTGCTCGTGCCGATGCGGCTGCCGGACGCAAGTTCCGCCAGGCGCTCTCCGTCACGGGAGATCAGCACATCCGCGGGGGATTCGCGCGCGGGGACGGCTCCGACGGCAAGCCCCTCGGGGATCTCCGCGGGCATGTCCTTCATGCTGTGGACGGCTATGTCCAGGCGCCCGTCCTGCAGGGCCTCCTCGATCTCCTTGACGAAGAGACCCTTGCCGCCCACCTGGGCGAGCGGCACGTCGAGGATCTTGTCGCCCTGGGTCTTGATGACCGCGAGCTCGACCGACATCCCGGGGAAGCGCGCCAGCAGCTCAGAGCGGACCCACTCGGCCTGCCACAGCGCAAGCTTGCTGCCCCGGGTCCCGATGGTGACCGGTTGGGCCATCAGTGCTTGCACCCGCCGCAGCTGGTTGCGTGGCAGCCGCCGCAGGAGGAGCCTGCCGCCTGCTTGACGGTCTGACCGCCGGCGCCCTTGCTGACGTGCCCGCAGGCGGACATGAGCTTGCGCACCTTCTTGCTGTTGCAGGCCGTGCACTCCGGCTTGGCAGAGCCGATGACCAGACACTCGAAGGTCTGGTCGCATTTCTCGCAATGGTACTCGTAGATGGGCATGTTGAAAGATCTCCTTAACAGCTGCAAGCGTGAAGCTGGAAGCTCAAAGGGCTAACCACAAGAGCAAGATAAAGGCTTAAATGCAAAAAACAACGATTTGTCAAGAATCGATTTGGTGCGAAAACTGAACCGATCCGGCAGCTGTTTAAAAACCTTACCGCAGGCTGTTCAGAAATGCCCAGATGCAAGGCATGCGAAATTCCGAGGAATGAGGCGTACGCAGAGTACGCCGCAATGACGAGGGATGAGCATAACGCCGCAGATGGGCGTTTATCAACAGCCTGCCAGTGCTTCGATCACCCCGGCTGCGATCAGCGGCAGCATGATCTCGTGGTGCCCGACCAGGCTGATGCCCGTGCCGCCGCCGGCCGTGGGCCGGGCGACCACGTTCACCATCGGCCGGTAGTGCCGGATGAAGTCCAGGTTGACCGTGGTGAAGGTCGCCAGCCGGAAGCCTAAATTGCGCGCCACGTTGACCGCTTTCAGGAACACCTCCGGCAGGATGACCGCGGAGCCGGCGTTGATGAAGACCCCGCCCTCGAGACCGCTCACCTGGGCGGCCAGCAGGCGGAAATCGAGGTGGGATGCCGCGCCGGTCTTGGCGGCGTCGAATTCGGGGTGCATGTGGATGATGTCGGTGCCGATGGC
>JBFYWS010000562.1:0-3256 GCA_041310935.1 Desulfobacteraceae bacterium
ACGATCCACCCGTCTTTGACCATGAATTCGTAGGAGAGCATTTCGATCTCTCCCGGCTTGAGGTTTTCAGCCGGTCCGAAATCGATCCACTTGCTGGTTCCTTTTTTCAGCGCTGGGGCGATGACGTATGAGAGCAGGGGCACGCCGGTCAAGGCGACGGCCACTCCCGCCAGTGCTGCGGTTTTAAAAAACGCTCGCCGCCCGGGGCATTTGCTTTCATCGGGCGCGCCGCATGGTTTATCGGAAGGCATATTCCCCCGCTATAGGTGATGGGGCAATGCACCCGGAAAAGAGATCGTAAAGGGGAAGAAAGGGAAGCACTTAACTATGGAATAAAATGATGGTAAGGAAGGCTGCGGCGTTTGTCAACAAAAACCTGCTCAATGCGGAGCGCCCCAGGAGGCTTCCTTCCGCTCGGATATCATGGGGTGCTACCGAATCTTTTGGCCGGTGAAGAGACCCCGACGGAGAGAACAGTCGTCCGTCGAGCTCCTGCCGGAGGCGGAAAGACAAACCGCCGGCAGGAGCCTGAGGTGAGAGGATGTGATGAGATCCGTTCTACACTAACGCTACTGGATGGTGATATTCAAATCCTTGATGAGTTTGCCGTAGTCGCCATAGGCTTGCTGCAAGAACTGGGTGAACGCGGCGCTGTTTTGGTACATGATGGGTTGGTCGAGGTCCGCCATGATTTTTTTGAACTCAGCATCCTCACACACTTTTTTCAAAGCGGCTTCCAGATACTCCACCACCTCCTTGGGTGTCGCGGCCGGTGCTGCAACTCCCTTGATCGAGCCCCAGGTGTAGACGTTGATCCCCTGCTCCTTGAGGGTCGGCACATTCGGCAGCGACGGGTCGCGCTCGGGCAGGGCCACGGCGAGCGGCTTGAAGCGGCCGGCTTTGATGTGAGGCATGATTTCCGAGGGGTGCCCGCCGCCGATCATCACGTGCCCTCCGGCAAGCGTTGTCACGGCATCCGCTCCTCCGGCGAAGGGGACCGTCACGATGTTGATGCCTGCGGCCTTCCCGAGCGCAGTGAGAGTGATGTCGACCGCGCCGGCCTTGGTGGACACCGATGAGGTGATGGGTTTGCCCTCCTTTTTGGCCCACGCCACCATCTCCTTGATGCTGTTAAACTCCGATTTGGCCCCCGTTACGATCGCTACCGAATGAATGGAGAGCCTGCAGACGGCCACCAGGTCTTTGAAAGGGTCGTAGGGCATTTTTTGCAGATGCGGCATGACCACGTCGTGCCCTGAGCCATAGCCCATGAACAACGTGTATCCGTCGGGCTTGGAGCGGACGACAAACTCCGTTCCCACGACGCCGCCGCCGCCCGGTTTGTTGATCAGGACCATGGGTTGGGACGAATACTTGGGCCAGATTTTCTCAACAGCCCGGCCCAGGAGGTCCGTGGAGCCTCCAGCCGCGAATGGGACTATGATGGTGATCGGCTTGGATGGGAATTTATCCTGTGCCACGGCGATGCCCGGAACCATTAGGGCGGCCACCAACGCAATGATGAAGCTTCCGACAACAATCCGTTTCATACGATTTCTCCTTTCGGCTTTGGGATGTAGGGTCGGTCGTGCCATCACGCCGTCTATACAGGCTTGGGGCACTGACGCGCCCGGCGAATGGAAAAAACCATCTGCCCGATTACAAAGAGCGCAAACAAGGCCACTATGGTCAGGGATATGGGGCGGGTGACAAAGATCGAGAAACTCCCGCCGGATATCAGCAGCGACTGCCGCATGGAGGCCTCGATCATGGGACCCAAAATGAAAGCCAGCGGCAGGGGCCCCGCCTCGATCTTGAGCTTTCGCAGAACATACCCCAGAACACCGAACGCGATCAAGGCATATAAGTCGAAGGCCTGGTTGGCGATGCTGTAGGAGCCGATCGCCGTGAAGAGGATCACCACCGGCGCGAGAATGCCGTAGGGCACCCGCAGCAGCTGCACCCAAACCCCCACCAGCGGCAGGTTCAGGATGATGAGCATGATGTTGCCGAGGTACATGGAGGCGATCACCCCCCAGAAGACGTCCGGGTGCTCGACCATCAGGAACGGGCCCGGCTTGACGCCTTTGATGAGCAGGCAGGCGAAAATCATGGCGATGGCCGCGTTTCCGGGGATTCCCAGGGTGAGCAGGGGGATGAAGGAGGAGCTTGAAGCGGCGTTGTTGGCGGACTCGGGGCCGGCGACCCCTGCAATGGCACCCTGTCCGAACTCCTCCGGGTGCTTGGAGACTCTCTTTTCCACGGCATACGACAGGAGCGATGATATGACAGCGCCGCCCCCGGGGATGATGCCGATGAAGAAACCCATAAGCGTGCCCCGCAGGATCGCCATCCGCGATTGCACCCAATCCGCCATTGTGGGGAAAACCCGCCCGACCTTGGTCGTGACGATTTCGGTGCTGCCCGCCTGCTCCAGGTTATAGAAGATTTCTCCCAGCCCGAAAACGCCTACGGCAATCGTCACGAAATCAAACCCGCTTTGGAGTTCAGTGATGCCGAAATCAAAGCGGCTCTTGCCTGAAATGGGGTCGATGCCGACCGTACCCAGGAGCAACCCCAGGACCATGACGACCAGACCCTTGGTGATCGATGCGCCCGAAAGGGTCACCGCCATCAGCAACCCGAGCAGCGCGAGGGAAAATTTCTCCGGCGGACCGAAACTCAAGGCAAATTCCGCAATGGGGGGTGCAAACAGGGTGAGCCCCACCACGGACACCGAGCCGGCGATGAAGGACCCGATGGCGGCGATCCCCAATGCCGGCCCGGCTCGCCCCTTCTGGGCCATCTTGTAGCCGTCGATGCAGGTCACCACCGATGCGGCCTCTCCCGGCAAATTGAGCAAAATCGATGTGGTGGAACCGCCGTACATGGCCCCGTAGTAGATGCCGGCCATCATTATGACGGCGGGAACCGGAGAAGGGATCGAGTAGGTGATGGGCAGAAGCAGTGCGATGGTGGCAGCGGGCCCCAGGCCGGGCAGCACGCCCACCGCGGTGCCGATGACTGCGCCTAAAAACGCAAAGAGCATGTTGCCCGGCGTCAGCGCGATGAAAAATCCAGAGATGATCCCGTCAAAGATATTCATGCCCGGATCCTCCCCCCTTTACGAGACCAACGGGTTGGACGGCAGTTCGACACGCAACAGGTAACTGAAAAGCGCGTACATGGCGGCGGCGCAGAGCGCCGTGATGATGATCGATTTCAGCCAGCGCTCCCGCTCCACAAGCATCTGCCA
>JBFYWS010000570.1:0-2704 GCA_041310935.1 Desulfobacteraceae bacterium
GTGACGGGCCTGGGCACGGTCTTCTCCGGCGCCTACATCGACATCGATCCCGGAGCTCCCGGCAAACCGGCCCGTCACTTTGCGGGGCTGGAGGACCCTCCCATCGTGAAGACTTGGGAAAAAGGCCGCCACTTCACCCTCGTGGCGGAGCGGAAGGGATCGCTCGATATCGGCTCGCCGGTGTATTACCGGCAGCTTGAGGTCGGCCGGGTGGCCGCATACAACATGGCCCCGGACGGTTCGAGTGTCACCTTCAAGGTTTTCATCAGGGACCCTTACCCGGGGTTCGTGCGCAAGAACACGCGCTTCTGGAACGCGAGCGGCATCGATGTAAAAATGGACGCGCAGGGCATCCAGGTCAACACCGAGTCGTTCGTCTCGATACTGGTCGGCGGGCTTGCCTTCGACGTCATCGAAAGCTTCGGAGCATCCACGGAGCCTGCCGCAATCGAAGACGAGCCTTTCACGCTGTACCCGAGCCGGGAAGCCGCCCGGGAAAAAACCTACGTCACCAAACGGTACTACCTCCTGCACTTCACCACCTCGGTGCGCGGCCTTTCCCTTGGAGCACCGGTGGAATTCCGGGGGATCCCGATCGGACATGTGGTCGATCTCAAGCTGGAGTTCGACCCAACGAAAATGACGTTCGACATCCCGGTGATCATCGTTCTAGAACCCGGGCGGATATACGTCAAAGGGACGGAGAATCAGACAGGAGACGAACAAGCAACAACGAGGGGAGCCCAAGCACTCATGGAGCAGCTCGTGGAAAAAGGCCTGCGTGCCCAGCTCCGTTCCGGCAGCATCGTCACCGGCCAGCAATACGTGGCCCTGGACCTTTTCCCGGGTGCTCCACTCGCCAAGATCGGCCTCGAAGGCGCCTACCCCAGCATCCCGACCATGCCGACCCAGATCGAGGAGATCGGCTCAAAGCTCGGTCAAATCGTCACCAGGCTCGACAAGGTCCCCATCGATCAAATCGGAAACGACCTGCGGGACACCATGCAGGGCGCCAAGCGCATCACCAACTCGCCGGAGCTGCTCGAAACCGTGAAGTCCCTGAACGCCGCCGTCAAGGAGCTCCAGTCGCTGACAACCGAGCTCCGCACGCGGACGACCCCCGAGGCCACGGCCGCTCTGCAGCAGGCGCAGCGCGCGCTCGCCGCGGCCGAAGGCTCGCTGGCAGCCGACTCCCCCCAGCAATACCGGGTGAAAGCCGCACTGGATGAAATCTCCGGGGCCGCGCGCGCCCTGCGGGTGCTGGTGGAATTTCTCGAAGCGCATCCGGAATCGCTCTTGAGAGGGAAAGGACCTGAAAAATGAACGCGCTGAGATATCTTGTCAAACTCGCTTTAAGTATGGGTCTGCTGGGCCTCGTGCTCGGCGGGTGTGCAACCAGCCCGCCCGCCCACTATTACACCCTGGCCCCGCTGCAGCCCCCGGGAGTCCAGGCGGCTTCGGTCCCCGCGTTCACCGTGGCCGTCGGGCCGGTGATCAACCCGGACCTGCTCCAGCGGCCACAGATCGCCACCCGCACGAGCGACCACCAAATCAGCTTTTCGGATTTTCACAAGTGGGCAGGGTCGCTGGCCGATGAGACCAAGCGGGTGCTGGTGGTCAATCTCAATGCGCTTCTATCCGGCGCGCGCGCAGCCGTCACCACCGACGACATGGCCATCGACCCGGACTACCGGGTGGTCGTGAACATCAACCGGTTTGACGGCCGGCCCGGGGGCAGCGTCTGGCTGAACGCGGTCTGGACCCTCAAGGAGCAAAAGGGGAAAATGGCGATTGCGGTGAATCAGTCCGTGATCGAAGAGCCGGTCAGCGGCCAGGGGTACCCGGATCTGGTGAGCGCCCAGAGCCGGGCGATCGGCCAGTTGAGCCGGGAGATCGCCGCCGGGATCGCCAGCGCGCGCAAAGCACCTTAGCGGCGTCAAGTTGGACGGCGTCGCCGCCTGTCGCCCGTGCGGCAGGACATTGAAGTGCCGGCCGGCGCTTTGAAACGGTCCTACGGCTGCTTGCGGAAATGCATGAGATAATTGACGTGCGTGTTCCCGCCGAGCGAATACCTCTTCCGAAACGGGTTGTAATTCAAGCCGCTGAGATCCTGGAGCGCAAGCCCGCCGGCGTGGCACCACGCCCGGAGCTCGGAGGGCTTGATGAACCGGCGGTAGGAATGGGTGCCTCGTTTCACCAGACGCAGGAAAACCTCCGCTCCGATGATGGCGAACAGAAACGACGTGGGGTTGCGGTTGAGGGTGGCGAAGAAAACGTCGCCGCCGGGTTTGACGAGCCGGGCGCAGGCCCTCACAATGGAAGCGGGGTCCGGTACGTGCTCTAAAAGCTCAAGGCACGCGACCACATCGAACCCTTCCGGGTGGCTCTCCGCAAACTGCTCCGCCGTCGAAATCCGGTAATCCACCTGCAAGCCGGAGCCTTTCAGGTGGAGCCTGGCGACTGCCAGGGGGGCCGGCGCGGCGTCGATGCCCGTGACCGCACCTCCCAGGGCGGCCATGGCCTCGGAGAGGATCCCGCCGCCGCAGCCGACGTCGAGGACCCGCTTCCCAGTAAACGGTGCGCGCGCGTGGATGTAGCCGACCCGCAGGCCGTTGATGTCGTGCAGGGCCTTGAACGCCCCCCGGCGGTCCCACCAAACCGGCGCCAGCGCCTCGAACTTGGCCATTTCCTGCGGATCGATGTT
>JBFYWS010000589.1:0-2575 GCA_041310935.1 Desulfobacteraceae bacterium
ATGGGGATGAAAAGCATCACCGCCCACAGTTTATCCCAGTGCACAGCTTCCCAGCCCTTGAAAGCGATGCCGGCGCCGGCAAACCCGCCGATGAGGGCATGCGAGGAACTGGTGGGCAGGCTCCACCACCATGTCAGCAGGTCCCACGCGATGGCACCCACCAACCCGGCCAGCACGACCTCCACGTAAACCGGGTCTCCCTGCTGAATGTGGACGATTTTGGAGATCGTGTCCGCCACCTTGGGCGCGAATATGAACATGGCCACGAAGTTGAAAAAAGCCGCCCACAGGACCGCGGTCCGCGGCGAAAGCACCCGCGTGGAAACCACCGTGGCGATCGAGTTGGCGGCGTCATGAAAGCCGTTGATGGCATCGAACACCAGCGCCGCCGCCACCGTGCCGATCACCAGCATCCAGAGTCCGGTCAGTTCCACCTCAACTTGCCCCCCCTGCCTGCGACCGCGAGCTGTAATGGGACCTCTTCAGCCGATCAGGCATTTTTCAACACGACCCCTTCGATGGCCTTGGCCAGTTGCCACGCCCTGTTGAATGCTTTGTCGATGCGATCGTACACGTGGGTCCACTTGATGATTTCCATCATCTCAGCCGGAGAAAGGTTGGGGTCGTCGTACAGTTCGCCCAAACCGCTCAGCAGCAGCATCTCGCACTCTTTCTTTTGATGCTTGACCTGCCCCACGTAGTCGGCCACCTCCCCCTTGTTTTCCAGCATTCCGAGCAGGACTCCGATCGCAGTGACCATGTCCTTCACGTTGGACACTATCCGTTGTGCCGGAAACCGCATCCGGGTGAACTCGTAGACCCCGATGCGGTTTGAAATGGCCTGGATGTGATTGAGGATGGTTTCCTGTGACGAATTGATCAGGTGAATGTCCTCGCGGTCTATGGGAGTGATGAAAGTTGTCGAGAGCAGCTTGGAGATAGTCCGGTTCAGGGCATCCCCATCGGCCTCGAGTCGGTTGATCATCTGGCAGCGCACGTCGCAGTCGCGGAAGTCAAGAACGATGGTGTTGAGCACCGTCGCGGCCTCGACAATGATTCGGTTTTGTTCTCGGAAAAATTCGAAAAACTTGGGCGCTTTCGGGAAAAGTCGGAATGACATGGCCCCCTCCTTGGCGTCTATTTCCTGTCCGTACCGGAGGAACGCTGGCGGTAATGTGCGCCGCGCCTGTATGGAATGAAAACGCGATAGGTATTATACGAAATAAGCAGACTTAACAATCTTATATTTCAATTTTATAAGGCGAAATCGAAATAATGATGAAAATGTAGGCGACTAAAACTGTACGGCAGGAATGAGAGATCGGAGGTCTAAAAGCAAACGCCGGGAGAAAACCCGGCGTTTGCTTTAAAAGGTGAAATTTTTAACAACCCTTCAACGTTACCAGCCGCGCACCAGGTAGTCGTGGATCGAGTTGGCGGCGTTGCGGCCGGCGCCCATGGCCAGGATTACGGTCGCCGATCCGGTCACAATGTCACCCCCGGCCCAGACCCCCTTCTTCAGGGTCTTGCCGGACGTGGGGTCGGCTTCGATGTAGCCCCACTTGTTGATTTTGAGATCCGGGGTGGAGCTTGTCAGCAGCGGGTTGGCGCCGGTGCCCACGGCCACGATGCACAGGTCGCAGGGCAGCTCGAATTCGGAGCCCTTCACGGGAACCGGGCGCCGCCGGCCGGAGGCGTCCGGCTCGCCCAGTTCCATCTTGATGCACTCCATGCCCGTCAGCCGCCCTTTCTCGTTACCGATGTAGCGGGTCGGGTTGGTGAGCAGGTAAAACTCGATGCCCTCCTCCTCGGCATGGTGGGCTTCCGCGGCCCGCGCCGGCATCTCGTCCCGCGAACGCCGGTAGACGAGGCGCACCCGGTCCGCCCCCAGGCGCAAAGCCGTGCGGGCCGAGTCCATGGCCACGTTCCCGCCGCCGAGCACCACCACGTCCTTGCCGCGCGGGATCGGGGTGTCGACCTTCGGGAAGAGGTAGGCTTTCATCAGGTTGGCCCGGGTGAGGTATTCGTTCGCGGAGAGAATGCCCACCAGGTTTTCACCCGGGATGTTCATGAACTTGGGCAGCCCGGCCCCCAGGCCCAGGAAAATGGCCTGATAGCCCTCCTCGAAAAGCTCATCCAGGGAAACGGTCCGGCCCACCACCGCGTTGCACTCCACCTTCACGCCCAGGCGTTCCAGGAAGTTGACCTCCTGGGCCACGATCTCCTTGGGCAGGCGGAACTCCGGGATGCCGTAGAGCAGCACCCCTCCCGGCTTGTGAAAGGCCTCGAACACGCTGACGTCGTGGCCCTTCTGGATGAGGTCACCGGCCACGGTCAGGCCGGCGGGTCCGGCGCCGACCACGGCGACTCTCTTGCCGGTCGCCTTGGCCGTCGGGGGCAGCGCACCGGTGCCGTTCACCCGCTCCCAGTCCGCCGCAAACCGCTCCAGGTTGCCGATGGCCACCGGCTCGCCCTTCTTGGCCAGGATGCACTTGCCTTCGCACTGGCTCTCCTGGGGGCAGACCCGGCCGCAGACGGCCGGCAGGCTGTTCTGCTTCCAGATATGGCGGATGGA
>JBFYWS010000596.1:0-4145 GCA_041310935.1 Desulfobacteraceae bacterium
CCATGTTGTGTTCGATGAGCAGGATCGTCATGCCGCCCTGAGCCAGGGAGCGGACGAGGTCGGCGACTTCCGCGGCCTCGCCCCGGCGCATGCCGGCCACCGGTTCGTCCAGCAGGAGCAGTCTGGGATTGAGCGCCAGGGCGCGCGCGATCTCCAGCCGGCGCCGCTCGCCGTAGGACAAGCCCCGGGCCGGTTGGGAGGCCTTGTCCTCCAGCCCCACCCGGACGAGGTTGTCCCGCGCCCGCTCCTCGAGCTCTCGGTCTTCCCGGCCGACCGACGGCAGTCGCAGGAGCCGGGGCATGAGCGAACGTTGTGCCGTGAGATGCTGGCCGGCCTGCACGTTTTCCAGGCAGGTCATAGTCGGGAACAACCGAATGTTCTGAAAGGTTCGGGCCACCCCCAGGGCCGCCACTTGGTGGGCGGGCAGCCGGTGCAGGGCCTGGCCCTGGTAGAGCACCTGGCCACCGGTCGGCGGCAGCACGCCGCTCAGGATGTTGATGAGCGTGGTCTTGCCGGCGCCGTTCGGGCCGATCAGGCCGTGGATGGTCCCCGGCGCGACGTCGAAACTGACGTCCAGCAGGGCCTGAACCCCGCCGAAGCTGCGCGAGATGTTGTCCACGCTCAAAATCATATGCGCTCCGAACTGACCGCCTTGGCCGCCGCAGGACGCCAGCGGGTAAAGAACGAGGCCAGCCCGTTCGGCAGAAACAGGATCACCAGCAGCAGGACCACGCCGTTGACGGCTAAACGGATGGGGCCGGCGGCGACACCGATGCCCCTCAGGATCTCCGGCAGGGCGGTCAGCAGCGCCGCGCCCAGAATCGGCCCGCACCAGACCCGCGTGCCGCCCACAATGTTGTAAACCAGCAGGTCCACGGCGATGAAAAAACCGAAATCGCGCGGGGTGATCAGGTAGTTCAGATGGGCATACATGGCGCCGGCAAAACCGGCCATCATCGCACCGATCGTGAACGCCACGACCTTGTAATAAGTGATGTCGACGCCCAGGCAGGCGGCCGCGGTCTCATCCTCCCGGATGCTGACCAGACCCCAGCCGATCCGCGAGCGCCGCAGGGCGGCCAGGAAGTAGGCCGCCAGGGCCAGGGCCAGGAAAATCATCCATGTCTGGGTGATGTTGGGAATGCCGGTCAAGCCCTCGGCCCCGCCGGTGATGTCGAGGTTGACCGCGGCGATGCGCACCACCTCGCCGAACGCCAGGGTGGCCATGGCGAGAAAGACCCCCTTCAAGCGCAGCACGGGCATTCCCAGGAGCAGCCCCACCAACCCGGCCATGAGGGTGCCGCCGCACAACGATAGGATAAAAGGGGCCTTGAGGTGAACGGTCAGGACGCCGGCCGTATACCCGCCGATGCCGGCAAAGGCCGCGTTGCCCAGGGACAACATCCCGGCGGCCAGGGTGACGTTCAGGCTCAGCGCCAGCAGGGCGTTGATGCCGATGAAATTGATCACGCTGCCGTAAACGGCATAAAATTGGGCCAACTGCTCCATCGTGCGTCAGGCCTCCCGCAGCTTGCCCCGGCCGAGCAGCCCGGAGGGCCTGAGCAACAGGATGGCAAACAGCACCGTGAACGCCACGGCGTCCCGCAGGTTCGAGGTGCCGCTGACGGCCACGGTCAGCACCTCGCTCAGCCCGAACGCCAAACCGCCCAGGATGGCCCCGGGGATGCTGCCCATACCGCCGAGGACGATGACAGCCAGCCCCTTGAGTTCGATGGCACGCCCCATGTCCGGGGCCAGGGAGTCGAAATAGAGGCCGTAGAGGACGCCGGCCGCCCCTCCCAGGGCGGATGAAATGAAAAAGGTGAAGGCTATGATGCCGCTCACGTTGACGCCCAGCAGCATGGCCGCCCGTTCGTTTTCAGCCACGGTGCGGATGGCCTTGCCGGTCCGGCTGCGCTGGAGGAAGAGGGTCAGGACCACCATGAGCAGAGCGGCGACAAGGACGATCCCGACCTGCAGGGAGGTGATGGTCACCCCGGCAATCTGCCAGATGTGCACCTTGACCGTGCCGGGCGGAAAGCGCACCGAACGCGCCCCGAACAGCCCGAGGGCCGCGGCATCGAAAATGATCGCCATGGCGATGCTGGAGATCAGCCCGGAGAATTGGCTGTCGGCCCGCCGGCGCAAGGGCGCGAAGGCCGCCGCGTTGATCAGAAGGCCGAGCCCCCCGGCCAGCAGAGTGGCCAGGGGGAAGGCCAGCCAGATGGACATCCCGGCGGATTGAACCAGCCACACGGCGCTCAGGCCGCCGAGCGTAAAGACGGCGGCATGGGCCATGTTCAGGATATCCAGCACCCCGAACACCAGGGTATACCCCACCGCGAACAGTCCGTAGACGCTGCCGATGAACAACCCATTGACCAACTGTTGCGCGAGCAGGTTCACCCCGGTGCTCCTGTTTATTTAACAAAGACGCTGAATTTGCCGCCCTTGACTTCCAGAACCACCGGTGTGTGGTCTGCATCCCGTCCTTCGGTGAAGGAGAACTTGCCCAGGGGCGTATCCATGCCCTTGATCTTGAGCATGCCATCCCGAATGGCCTTGCGGCCGTCAGCGGTGCCAGCCACCTTGGACGCCTGATAGGCGATATGGACGCCGGCGAAGGCCTGAGCGGCAAACTGATCCGGCGGGTGGTTGTATTTCTTGGTGAAGTCTTCCACGAACTTGACATTCAGAGGATTCGTCGAGGAGATGTTCCAGGCCGCCCCCACGATGACCCCTTCGGCCGCCTCGCCGGCGTTCTTCATCAGGGCCGGGGAGTTGAAGCCGTTGCCGCCGATGATGCGCACGGTCTTGGGAATACCCAGCTGCCGCGCCTGATTGACGATGCCGGAGGCCTCTTCCACCAAGGCCGAGCAAATGATGGCATCCGGGCTCTGGGACTTGATCTGGGTCAGCTGGGCCGAGAAATCCCGGTCGCCCTTGGCGAAGGTCTGCTCGCTCAGGATCTGGATCCCCTCGGCCTGCAACGCTTTGCGAAAGACATCGGCGCCGCTCTTGGTGAAGGCGTCATCGTTGCCGAAGAAGAGGACCACCTTCTTGAGTCCAAGTTTTTCCTTGGACACCTTCATGGTGTTGGGGATGACGACAGCTTCGGTCAGCGAGTTGCGGAAAATGAAATCTCCGATCTCGGTGATCCCGCCGGCCGTGTTGCTGACGCCCAGGACCGGAACGCCGATCTGCTGGGCGATCGGGTTGGTGATCTTGGCGGTGTTGCTGAGCGTGGGACCGATGATGACGGCAACCTTGTCGCCGTTGATGAGCTTGTTGTAGACGTTGGTGCCCTGCTGGGGCACGGAGGCGTCGTCCTCAAAAATCGGCGCCACCTGCAGCCCGCTGCCGGCCGCGGCGTTGATCTGGTCCACCGCCAGCTGAGCGCCCTCCTTCTGGCTGACGCCGTAAGAGGCCGCCCCGCCCGTCATGCTGAAAACAAAACCCATTTTGATCTTGTCGGCGGAAATCGCCGGGCTGACCGCAATCGCCACCAAGACCGCACATGCAGTTGCCCATAGCAGGAATCGGCTGAATCGTTTCATGGTAACCTCCTTTGTGTTCATAAGGTTGGATGTTCCAACTGGGTAAGAAGCAATCTGACTGGATGAGAAAAAATATAGCCAAAATACTCAGCAGCGCTCACATAGTCAAGCTAAAAAACCGGAAATGTTGCCGTTTTTTGAAGGAGTTGGGAGGCGTTCGAGATCGTGCGAGACCGGATCAGCCGATCTGGCTTTCATCCAGCCCTAAGGCAAGCTGCTTGTCGGGCGGTGCCTCCTCCACCCGCCGCAGGCTGCGTTCGATGGCCCGGGTGCGCACTTCCGCCTGGTCGATCGTGTGGGTCGCCTCCTCGAGCTTTTTCTTAGTCCGGGCCAGGGTGTCGCCGAACTTGCCGAACTCTGTCTTCACGCTCCCCAAGAGCGCCCACACCGCGTTTGAGCGCTTGCCGATCGCCAGCGTCCGGAAGCCCATCTGCAGGCTGTTCAACAGCGCCGCCAGGGTGGTGGGGCCGGTGACCACGATGCGGTGCTCGCGCTGCAGCAGGTCGCACAACCCGGGGATCCTCAGCACCTCGGCATACAGGCCTTCCACTGGCACGAACAGGATTCCGAAATCCGTGGTGTGGGGCG
>JBFYWS010000598.1:0-2523 GCA_041310935.1 Desulfobacteraceae bacterium
GGAATCGTCCAAAAGATCGCCCAGGAGGGCATCCCGGTCGTGATGGTCGACCTGAAGGACGAGTTCGTCCAGCGCGGCCTGGGGACGATCCGGCGCCTGCTGCAGGAGGGGGTCGAACGCAAGATCTTCAAGCCGGAGCAGGTGGACCAGATCCTATCCCGCGTCACGGGCACCACCGATTTCAAGGCCTTGGCCGACGCCGACATCGTGATCGAGGCCGTCTTCGAAGACAAGCAGGTCAAGACCGATCTCTTCAAAAAACTCGACCAGATCTGCTCTCCCCAGACCATCCTGGCCACGAACACCTCGAGCTTCTACGTACGCGATTTCGCTGACAAGACCTCCCGGCCCGACCGCTTCGTCGGCCTGCACTACTTCTACCACCCGGCCAAGAACCGTCTGCTCGAGGTGATCCCGCACAGCGGCACCAGCCCGGAGACCGTGGCGAAATCCCTCCTGGCGGCGAAGCTGCACGGAAAGACCTCGATCCTCGTCAAGGACGCCCCCGGCTTTGCCGTAAACCGCTTTTTCGTGCCTTTCCTGAACGAGGCCGCCCGCATGCTCGAGGAAGGCCTGGCCGACATCCCCACCATCGAAGCGGCGGCCAAACAGGCCTTCAAGATCGGCATGGGGCCTTTCGAGCTCATGAACGTCACGGGAATCCCGATTGCGGTCCACGCTGCCACCACGCTGGGCAACGAGCTCGGCCCGTTCTACGCCCCGGCCCCGATCCTCAAGGCCCAGATGGAGAAGAAGGCGAACTGGATTCTGGAGGGCAAGGTAGACGAGGCGAAGCTTTCCGCCCTTGCCGACCGCTTCCTGGGCGTCTGCCTGGGGGTCGCCGCGGCGCTGGTCGACGAAGGGGTGGCCTCCATCGAAGACACCGACCGCGGTGCCAAGATCGGCCTGCGCTGGGTCTTAGGACCTTTTGAAATCATGAACAAGATCGGCATCGGCAAGACCCATGAGGTGGTGCAGGCGATCGGCCGCACCTACCCGGATTTCAAGATGCCGGCCATCCTCGAAAAGCAGCACCGGCTGGGCAAACCCTTCGAGTTCAACTTCGTCGATCTCGAGGTCAAAAACGGCATCGCGTATGTGACCCTGAACCGGCCCGAGGCAATGAACGCCCTGAACGAGACCGTCGTGGCCCAGCTCGACCGGCGATTCGCGGAAGCCGAGGCCAACGCCGGCGTCAAGGCGATCGTGTTCCAGGGCGCCGGCAAGGCTTTCGTGGCCGGCGCCGACATCCGCTACTTCGTGGAAAAGATCAAGGCCGGCCGCATCCCGGACATCGTTGCCTTCACCCGCAAAGGCCACGAACTGCTGCTGCGCATCGAGGAGTCCAAAAAGCTTACCATCGCCCTGCTCGACGGCCTGTCCCTCGGCGGCGGCAGCGAGCTGGCGCTGGCCTGCCAGGCTATCGTCGCCACCCCGGCCGGCTCCATGGCCTTTCCGGAAACCGGTATCGGCATCTTCCCGGGGTTAGGGGGCATGCTGCGCATGGCGCGCCATGTGGGGCCGGCCCTCGCCAAGTACTTCGCGTTCACGGGCGCCTTCATCAGCGCTGCGGACGCCCTGGCGCTCGGCATCGTTACGAAGCTGGTCGAATCCGCGGGGGTGGATGCCGCCATCCAGTCCCTCGCTGTCGCGGGCAAGCCGGACAAATTCCGCACCCGCGACATCCCCGAAAAGTTCAGGGCGTTCGCAGCCCTGTTCGGCCCGGGCAGCGTCGCGACGACTCTTTCGGGCAAGATCCCGGCCGGCGCGAATGCCGAACTGGCCGGCAAAGTCGTCAAAACCCTGGGATACAAGGCGCCCCTGGCCCTGCGGATCGCCGACGAGATCGTCGATCAACAGGCGCCCCTGCCGATGCGGGCGGCGGTGGAGATCGAACTGGGGCGGCTGCAGGACATTTTTTCCACGGCGGATGCGCTCGAAGGCCTGTCGTCTGCCGGCCGCCGGCGCTCCGAATTCAAAGGAGCCTAAGGAGAGGACGATTATGCACAAGCTCTTGACCAACCAACCCGGTGAACGCATGCTGCTGCTCGGCAACGAGGCCCTTGCCCGCGGCGCCATCGAGGCGGGTGTTGCCTTCGCCAGCACCTACCCCGGCACGCCCTCCTCGGAGATGTCGCTCAACTTATTTCAGATCTCCAAGGAGAGCGACCTCTACTTCGAGTACAGCACGAACGAAAAAGTCTCCGTGGAAGTGGCCGCCGCGGCCGCGGCCTGCGGAGTGCGCAGCATGGCCATGATGAAACACGTGGGCCTCAACGTGGCGGCCGATGCCCTCATGACGCTCGCCTACGTCGGCGTCAAGGGCGGCATGGTGATCCTGACGGCCGATGACCCCGCCATGTTTTCGAGTCAGAACGAACAGGACAACCGCTACTACGCCAAGCTCTCCGGGCTGCCGATGCTCGAACCCTCCACGGTCGATGAGGCGCGCGCGATCGTCGCCTATGCCTTCGACCTTTCGGAAAAGCTCCAGGAACCCGTTCTGTTGCGCACGACGACCCG
>JBFYWS010000602.1:0-3095 GCA_041310935.1 Desulfobacteraceae bacterium
GGCATCCTCGGGCGAGGTGTATTCCCAGGGCGGTTCGGCCAGTTCCACCCGGCTGTCGTGCGTCCCGGAGCGCACCTGCGCGTCCGAGCGGCGCTGGGTAACACCCTGCGTGTGGTCGTCGACACTCTGACGCGCCTCCTGCGGATCGCTGCGCAGCACCTGATCCAGGGGCTCCTGGCGGACCTCCTGGGCCAAGCCTTGCGGCGCGGAAGCGGACAGAAGCAGGATTGCGATCAGAATAATCCGATACATCACGATCAATCCATCTTGCCCGTAGCCAGGAGGAAAAGGGTGTTGGAATAATAGTCCTTCGGTTCGCGGGCTATCTTTGACCCCGCATCCCGAAACAGCTTCTGCGAAAGAGCAGCCCGTCCTAATCGTTGGGCGCAGAGCCCCATCACGGCGTAAAACCCCGCCTGCGCCTCCTCCACGGAAACCGATTCGTCAACCAGATTCACCCGGATCGGCAGGTAGCCGGCGCGCGCTACGAACTCAAGGTAATCCGCGAAGGCGGATAGCTTCCCGCTTTCGCCATGCCAGGAGAGGTAGAGCGGGGCCCGGATAGCCTCATAGCCGAAAACCGGGCTGCGGGCAGCGGCGATCGTCACATGCCCGTTTTCCAAGCTCACCCAGTCCGCCGGCAGTTTCAGGCGGGAGAAGGCCGCCTTCTCCAGGAGCCGCTCGCTGTCCCTTAGCGTCCGCTGCCAGAAGGCTTCGTCATCGGCCTTGGCGAACTCGGCAAAGGCCGGCAGGATCAGGTAGCCGGTGTTGAAAGAGTTGCCCGCCTGGCCGTTGAAGCCGAAATACGCCGGGGCGATCAATTGAAAATCATCTGCGGTGACCGCCAGGTAGGCTCGGATGTCGCGGACGATTCGCAGGGCAGCCTCGCGAAAAGGCGGATGGCCCCAGCGGTTCGCCGCCTTCAGCAGGGCGAAGGCGATGAGGATGTCGCCGTCGCTTGCGTTGTTGTAGTCGATGACGTTCCAGCCTCCGTTCGCCCGCTCGCCCCAGGACCAGGCGAAGAGCGCATCGCGGCGCACCTGCAGGTTGTCTATCGTCCACCTGAAGATGCGCTCGAAGGCGGGCCGGTCGCCGTTCATCAGGGCCAGGAGCAGGCCATAGCCCTGACCTTCCGAATGGCTGATGGAATTCTGAAAAAAATCCACTACGCGGCCGTCGGCGGAAATAAATGTCTGCTGATACGTGTTCCAGTCCGCGGCCGGGCTTGACACCGCAAAGCAGACCCACACTGCACCAAGAATTATGGAGCACCTGATAGGGTTAAGCATGCCTACGATCATCCTGCGGATGGATTCAGCCGCTGCTCGCGGCGGCGTTTCAGAATTTTCAGGATCAATCCGCACAGGACCAACAATATCATCAACAGCGCGGCCAGCGACAGGAAAGGGTGCGTGTTGATGTAATTCTGGACCGCCGGCATACGGCCGGGGTTTCCCAGGTAATAGCTCGGGCCGATCAAGTGCGCCAGGGTCTCGGGCTCGGGCTTATCCAGATTGACCACGAACAGATCGCCTTGGCCACCGCCTTGAACGACGGGATCCCAGAGCGTCTTGCTGCCGGCGAGCAGGTCTGCGGCGATGCCGGCGGTCAGGATCATCACGGTGCGCTCGGCGCTATCGGGGTGTTGGAACTGCATCAGGGCCGTGCGCCCCGGGCCCAGGATCCCGGAGAGATCGGCCCGAACCGGGCTTGCGGCGGTCACGTCCGAGAGGTTCTGTGGCATCTGCTGCTGCGGGGCCGCCGCTTTGGACCAGAAATCGATCGGTGCGGCCGGCCGCGGCTCGGGCCGGGGCATCTGAGGGAAGGACAACCGCAGCGGATCGATGCCGGCGATGGGGGCTTTTTCAATGACGGACTTGGGCAAGGAGGGCAGCACACCGACTACCAGCAGGTCCTTGCGGGTTTTTTCGGGCTCGTAACTCGCAAGCCAGCTGAGCCCGAAGGGCGGAAACCCGATCTTCTGGGAGCTGAGGGCCACTATGTTCAACGCGGCGTTGGCGGCTTCCAGATTCTGCTCGGTCAGAACCACGGCAGCTTCGCGCAGGTCAGGCCAGCGCCCCATGGGGAAGGCATCCTGGAAGAACAGGTCGAGCTGGGGCATCTTGACCCAGTACGGCACATCCGGCAGGACCACCATGGAATCGTCGAAAAGGGTCAACCGCAGGTTTTCAGTCTGGATCAGGGTGCACTTGTCGGTGTGCAGCGGCGTGAGTTCGGCCTCGAAACCCAGCCGGTTGATGCCCTGTCTGAAGGGCGACAGGGGAATGTCCACCCGGTAACCCTTGAAATGATCGCCCTTGGGGTTGTCGAGACGCACGCCGGAGATGAATTCCCCGTTCAGCTTTATGTTCAGAACGGAATCCGAACGCATGGCCGCACCGTAGGTCATGTGCAGGATCACGCTGACGAAGGTGTTGGGCGATAGATAGAGATCAGAAGGAAGCCGCAGCTCGACCTCGAGCGGTGGGGGGGATATGTTCCGGAACTCCGTTGTGCGCTTGCCCAGGCTCGCCAGGGTGTAGGACTTCCCAGGCAGAAGCCCTTTTTGGAGCGTGTGTTCGTTCACTTCCGGAAGTTTCAAGGCCGCAACCCGGGTGGACGGGGAATCCGGTAGGGGATAGGAGAGCGAGGCAAAGGCGGCGCAAGCCGTTTCGAGTTCCACTTCGTCTTTTGCGGAGACTACCACCAGCGCCCGGTGCGGGTTTTCGACGACATCGGGCTTACCGGGACTTGGAGTGGTTTTCTTTTCAAGCAGGTGGCGGACCGCGATCACAGGCCAGTCGGCTTCCGCCGGCGCCCCTGCTGCAAGGGCCGGCAGGTCCTTGCGCGTGGCGATCACGATGTTGTCCATGCCGGGCCGCAGGGCCTGGGAGAGAATCAGCTCCGGCGCCCGGTACTCATAGCGCAGGGCAATGCCCGCTGCCGCCAGGGAGGCCGCCTTGAGATAACCGGAACTCAGCTCCGGGACAACCAGGTTGACCCGGGTGTCAAAGATGTTCCGGGGATCGAACAGAAAATCGGCAATGGCCGAGACCCGCCTGGGTACGGGGACCGGCTCCAGTTCAAAGATGAGA
>JBFYWS010000028.1:0-9479 GCA_041310935.1 Desulfobacteraceae bacterium
GGTGTAGTGGAAGATCGCCGCACGCAACTCGCCCTCATCGAGCGGCGTGAACTTGTTGAAAAGCGGAAGGATGAGACGCGGCGCCACGAACTGAATTCCGGCCATGAAAAAGACCGCAAGCGCCCAACCATACATCCAAGCTCGAGCGCCGGCGTGCTCGAAGAGGGCCAGAACGGAGGCCAGAAGCGGTGCTCCGATCAGGACAGAGAGAACCAGCGCCTTGACTCCGTCCGCCAGAAAGGTTTTGAAGTTCGTCCGGTTGAACCCGAAGCGCTCCTCGATCACGAAAACAGTGTAGGCCTGAAAGGGAAGGGCGAGGATGGAGCGGCCTATCCAAAGAGCGCCGACGTAGATCAGACCGGATAGAAGCGGCCCGTGGCCCAGAGATCTCACTGCGCCGTCCAGAAGGCCGAAGCCCCCGCCCAACCAGAAGGCCAGGGTCGCTGCCAGGAAAACGCCGGAGGAAATCCAAGCGAACCGGGTGCGCGCCCTCAGATAGTCTTGAGCCCGGGCGTAACGCGTTGAGTCGTACAGCTCCTTGAAGGCATCGGGAACCGTGGCGGAGGCTGACCTGAGGTTCAGCGCTTCCGACAGCCGGTGCAGGACAAACTCGAAGATCAAAGCGGTGAGGATGAAGATGCCGATCAGGTTCATGCAATGGGCCCTTGCAGGCGGCCGCCCAGCTGATTCGAACGCATCGAGCGCTTCGGTGAAGAAATCCAAACCGCCGAAGTTCCCGGACTTGTACGGACCTGAGCCCAGGGCAGCGACGCCGGCGACCGGATTACCAATTTCCTGGCTGAAAAATAAAGGGTACGTTATCCCCGCTCACAGCTCAAGCCTGCAATGCCGCCCGCACCTGAACCAGATGGTCTTCGGCATGGGCGACGATGAGCTGTTCCACAATCTCATCGACGGTCATCTTGCCGCGCTTGACGTGGATGCCCGTTTTGCGCCGCTCCGCCGGAGAGAGTTGCCGCAGGGTCTTGGCAGCTGCTTGAATTTCGGCCTCCAACAAGCTCACCAATGCCTCGGGCTGTTTGAGCGAGTCCGGTTCAACCGCCGCCAGGCGTTCCGGCGCGTCAGGCGTGCGCCCGAAATGCGGGGGCTCGTGGGCCGCGATCAAGGTACGACAATGGCCCAGCCAGTAGGGGATCATTTCCGCCATGTGCCCCAGGACCTGCAGCGCCGACCACTCGTCATTGCCGGGGGCTGAGCGCAATCGCTGAGCCACGTCGGGTCGGTGCAGTAAGGTCATCAACTGCGAATAGACACTTTCGAGCCGCCGGGCGAGCGTCTCGCTGAAATTAGCTTCAGAGCTTGCGTTCACTGTGGCCTCCTTAACCACATCAAGGTCGGTCTCATTTCCGAGGAGCTTCACCAGATGCTTCCGGGATTTGGGATTGCTATCAAGGACAGCAATTCTGATTTTTGGAGAGTTCATGGGCATAGGTTCAGTGCGGTGGGTGCCCAACGACCTTCAACGGTGCGGATGAGCATTCCTTTGCAATCGCTTCGGACCCGTTCTCGGCTTCACCCACGACCTGTATGTTTGGGGAACAGTCGAGCATCAATCGCAAGGTTTCCCGCACCAACTTGTTATCGTCGGCAATGCCAATTCGAATAAGACGGTCTAAAATAACCGCATTCATCTGAGTAACCTCCGATAGAGCCTAAAAGTTTGTAACTGCGGCAAGGTAAGCAGACCAGTGACAACGTGCAATGGGGGGCATACCGTATTCTGGACCAGACCCGATTCCCGATGCACCACAGTGACAACTGGTGTTGATCAAGAGCACAATCCGTTTCCGTTTGCAACACATGAAAACAGGGATGTCCCCAAAACTCGTCCCAAATGTTGTGCGTCACCGTGCAAAAAGGTTAATCCTTCTATTTTAAAAGTAATATCTGCACTAGTATCGACACGACTGACATACCAGTACAGGGCTTTGGCCAAGTATTTACGGAATTTTATGTTCACTCATGCTTTCCGTTTTGACGGATGGATTTTCGATTATAAACTGCTCCCGGAAAAAAGCGATGTTAAGGTTGAGTCTTTTTCCAAAATCTGGCAGATAGCCTTAAAGCCTGATTTTTCTAAAGCGGCGATACCACCCCTTGTCAAAAGACACAAATGCGATTGAACCAGAGGCTACTGGTTCGGGTTTTGTGATTTAGGAAGATGGCCGAATCAGAGGCCAGGGGTGGGAAATGCTTTCATATGGAAAAATAAAAGGGCTTAGAATTTATCCTAAGTCCCTGATATCGTTTTGGGTGGTCCCAACGGGACTGGGACCCGTGTTACCGACGCGAGGCGTGCCAAGCCGCATTACACCTGATTTTATAGCGTTTTGGGGGGGTCTAAAGCCGTTTAGAGGAAGTCTAAAAAGCCGTCAAGCAACTCGATATCCACCGTCTATCATACCGGCCAGGGTTACGATCCCGCGTCTATCCTCTGAACCAGTTCGATGACGATATCTTCCGGCCCCCTGAAGAAGGCAATCCGGAGGTCGGGGATGTCGGTGGGGGGCATGAAAAAGGAATATCCCCGCGCACTGAGATCTGTGAAAGCGGCCTCGATGTCTTCAACTTCCAAACCGATGTGGTTGTAACCCTATACGGTCCGCGAGGCATCCGCTTCCATCCGCTCGTCAGCCCTGGCTACCCGCACGTTGATGGCTGTGCCCTGCAGATCCAGGGAGGCCCCATCGGCAGTCCCAAACTTTTTCCGCCTGACCAGATCCGCCCCGAGGCCTTTGGTGAAAAACCCGATCATTTTTTCGAGGTCCTTGCAGAACGAAAACCCCATTCCCTTGCGCAGCCGTATATGCTATGCATTTTCGGCCTATGAGTCCGGGATCGAGCTCGCATGCCTAAGGGCCGAAACGTACTAACTCCTTAAAAGCGTCAAATCCTATGCCCATTTCAACTCGCACGTTTATCCTGGCCTGCTTTCTCCTCTCAGGCATGAGCGGCCTTGTCTATGAAATCCTCTGGACGCGCATGCTGGTGGAGATCATCGGCGGCGCCCCCTTTTCGGTCAGCATCATTCTGACGGTTTTCATGGGCGGTTTGGGGTTCGGCAGCTATCTTGCCGGCCGTCATATCGATCGAATCGAAACCCCATCTACCTTGATCAAGCTTTACGGGGCACTGGAACTCATCATCGGCATCTATGCCGGACTGATTCCGGTCTTGTTGTCGGCATTCAAGCCGCTTCAGGCTCTCATCTACAACAACCTGTATGCTCATTTCCTGACCTACAACCTGCTCACGTTTTTGTTGTGCGCCGTTATCTTGTGTGCCCCGGTGATTTGCATGGGCGCCACGCTGCCGATCCTGTGCCGTTTCTATGTTGACCGCATGGCGAAAGTGGGCGCCCATGCCGGCCGGCTGTATGGCCTGAACACCATCGGCGCTGCAGCAGGCTCTTTAATCTGCGGCTTCTGGCTGGTCCAGTGGTGGGGTGTTCCGGGGACCATGGTGTTTGCGGTGGCGACAAACAGTGTAATCGGGCTGGCGAGTCTGCTGGTCGGTTTCAAGGTGCAGCTCGCCGAAGGAATCAGGGCAGCGAAAAGACCCAAGCCGCGGCATCAGGGTATCGGCGATGAATCACCCGCCAGCCCCGCTGAACGGTTAGCCGCGTTGGTCATCTTCGCCGTTTCCGGTTTCTGCGCCATGGCCTGCGAGGTCATCTGGACAAAGCTGCTGGCCTTGATCGTGGGGCCGACCACCTATTCCTTCACCATTGTATTGGTGACGTTCATCACGGGGTTAGCCCTGGGCAGCCTCCTGTTCGGTTGGCTCGCCGACCGCGTCCGCAACTGCCTTGCGCTGTTGCTGGCCACTCAGGCGGCTGCGGCTCTGTTGGTGCTTGGGGTCAGCCAGATTCTCGGGGACAGCCAGTTGTTTTTCGCCAAATTGATCTTCACCTTCAAGGATCAGTTCGGTTTCCTGAACGTGGTGAAAGCGGGGGCTCTCTTCGTGCTCATGATTCTTCCGACCCTCTGCTTCGGAGCGAGCTTTCCGCTGGTTAGCAAGATTTGCACCCGTTCGATGGCGCACGTGGGGCGCTCCATCGGCTTCGCCTACATGGTCAACACCATCGGAGCGCTGCTGGGGCCATTTGTGGCGGGTTTCGTGCTCATCCCTTTTCTCGGCAAGGAAGCGGGGCTGAAAGTCGCTGTCGGCCTGCAGCTTTCGACGTCCGTGGTGATCGCCGCCCTCATGTTCAGCCGAAAACCACGCAATTTGCGGCAGCAGGCCTTGATGGCGGCTGCGGCCGCGGCCGGGCTGACCCTGTGTTTGCTTTTCCCCTCCTGGAGCCACCGCCAGCTTTCCATCGGGAAATACCACGACCTCGAAGGCATCCGCCCTGTCTTGACCCGATCCGGGTGGCTCGAGGCGCTTTTTCATGGAACCCGTGAGTTGGAAAAAGTTGAGAAAGGCGAACTCGTGTACTACGGGGATGGCATCGGCGGGTTTACCAGCGTCGTGAAGTACACGGATGCGCTGGGCAACACCAATTTGGCCATGGCCAACAGCGGGAAAACGGACGCGTCATCCCGCCAGGACATGGAAACGCAGACCCTGCTGGCTCATTTCCCGATGCTCTGCCACAGGAATCCTCAGTCGGTGATGGTTATCGGCCTGGCCAGCGGCATTACCGCGGGTGAAGTGCTCCATTACCCTGTGGCCGCGATGGATGTGCTTGAAATCAACCAGCAGGTCGTCGACGCCAGCCGTTTTTTTGACCCATGGAACAGCCAGGTGCTGGCAGACACCCGGGCCCGCCTCATACTTCAGGACGCACGCGCGCACCTGCAGCTCACACGACAAACCTACGACGTGATCATATCCGAGCCTTCCAATCCATGGATGGAGGGACTTGCGGCGCTCTTCACCCGCGACTTCTTCGCGCTGGCACGCGAACGGTTGAGGGATGACGGTGTGTTCGCCCAATGGGTCCACGCCTACCAGATGGATTGGGGCGCGTTTGCCATGATCGGCCGAAGCTTTGCGGAGGTGTTTCCCGACAGCCTGCTGGTCATGATGAGCCTGGCGCGGCCGGAGGGCGATTACATGCTGGTGGGGTTCAAGGGCCGAGACCGCTGCGGACTGCAGGGCGCCAAAGCACTTCAACCGCCATCGCGGAACGTGGTTCTCAATCATCCCCAGGTGCTGACTCGGCTCGTGGTATCCGAAAACCTGCCCGCCCTATTCGGACCGGGCGACGTTCACACCGACCGGCATCCGCAGCTCGAATTTATCGCTCCCCGGCTCATGTACCAAAGGACTGGGCAGATCTACGACAGGATTCAATCCAAAAAACACGGGGGTCTTTCAGCCGAGACTCGGGCCACCGTTCGCCGGCTCGAGGCGGATGTGGATGCGCAGGTTGATTTCGCCGCTTTCGCCCTCTCCGTTTACAGTCCCTTCGGCAACATGGTCGACCTCGCACGCGCCGATAATTCGCAAAAGAGGCGTTTCGGTGAACTGATGGAGGGCTATTGCGCTGAAAATGAGCTTGACTACGCCGTGATTCGCGACGGTGAACTCCGGCAGCGCTGTCTGTCGATTCAGATCGACCGTCTCGAAAACCAAATGGACCGCTTGCCCAACCGTGCCGCATCCCTGGCCTATCTCGCCGATCTCTACGCCATGCAAGGGCAGCCAGCCAAGGCCATCGCGCGCTACAAGGAGGCCGTGTCGGCAGACCCGCTTTCTCCGACCCTACACACCCAACTCGGATTTGCACTGGCGCAGCAGAGTCTCCCGGAGGAAGCGGTCGGTTACTTCAATCGCGCATTCCAATTGGATCCCGGCGACCCCAAGGCCTGCTTCAACCTGGGATATGCGCTTGCGCGCTTGGGGCGCTCGACCGAAGCGCAACAGCATTTCAGAAATGCGGTCGCTTTGAAAGCAGACTACGCCGAGGCCCATCACGAACTGGGTCTTGTGCTGGCCAACACGGGCGGGACGAACGAGGCCATCCGGCACTTGGAGGAAGCGGTGCGGCTCAGGCCTCATTTCCTGAAAGCCCAAAACGATTTGGGTGTTGTTTTTGCCATGCAGGGGCGTTTCGATGAGGCCATCCGGAAGTTTTCCGAAGCGCTCCGGATTCAACCCCACGATGCCGAGGTCCACACCAACATCGGCATGGCGCTGGTGCGCAAAGGCAGGATCGAAGAGGGCGTCACCCACTTCAAAACGGCGCTTGAAATTAAACCCGGTTTTTCAACGGCGCGCGAAAACCTCCAAAAAGCTTTGGCGCTGCAGGGAAAATAAAAGGCAGGGCAACCTCAATGGGCCTCTGCAGATGCAGCCGCCGGCAGGGTGGACAGCAAAGCGATTGTCAGACAAAGAAGCGCTGTTCTCATGATTTCGATCCCCTCGTGACGTCCAGATGCAGAAGCCTCTTAATTGGTCTTGATCGCATTCTCCCTGCGATTCTCAGACACGAAAGCCGCCCGCAGGCGGCCTTGGTCGTCCTGCAATCGTGCGGGAGCGCCCTCAACGGGGGCGTGCCTTCCGGGCGGATGCCGTTTTTTTCGTGGGAGCCTTGCGTGCCGCCCGCGGCAGCGTGCGGACCGGAGCCTTCGGCCGGCCGGATGCGCGCGCCTTAGAGCCTTTCGGGGCCGCCTCCTTCTTCGCCGCACTGCGGGTTCCCGCCGCGGCGGCCTTTCGGGCCATGCGCCGGCCGATGTCGATCAAGCGGGCCACCCGCTCGGCGGCATCCTGCAGATACTGCCGGGACTTCTGGATGGCGACGTCCAGCTCCATGGCGTTGGGCGTGGCGCTCTCCAGGCCGTCGATGCCGTGGGCGAACACGCCGCCGGCGTCGTCCGCCAGCCCACCCCCGATCGCGACCACCGGAACGCCGTGCCGCTGGGCCTCCTTGGCCACTCCGGAGGGGGTCTTGCCGAAGGCGGTCTGGAAATCGACGCGGCCCTCGCCCGTGATCGCTATCGCCGCCCCCTTCATGTGTTTGTCCAGCTTCGTGACACCGACCACCAGCTCGACGCCGCGCTTGAGCGTTGCGCCCGTGAAGGCCATGAGCCCCGCCCCCATCCCACCGGCGGCACCCGCGCCCGGCCGCTCCGCGACCTCGACGCCCAGGTCGCGCCCGATGATCGTCGCCAGGTGCGCGAGGTTGCGGTCGAGTGTTTCAATCATCTCCGGCGTGGCGCCTTTCTGCTTGCCGTAGACGTGCGAAGCCCCCTTCGGCCCGCAGAGCGGGTTGGTCACGTCGCAGGCGACCTGGATGGTCGCGTGCCGCACCTCGGGGGCAAGCCCGTCCATGTCGATAGTCGCCACCCGTTCGAGCACGCCGCCGCCGAGCGGTTCGTCGATCGGCCGTCCGGCGGCGTCGAGGAAGCGCACGCCCAGCGCCTGCGCCATGCCGGCGCCGCAGTCGTTGGTCGCCGAACCGCCGATACCGATGATGATCTCGCGCGCGCCGCGTCGCAGCGCGTGCAGCAGCATCTCGCCGGTGCCGGAGCTCGTGGCCAGCAGCGGGTTGCGCCGCTCGCGCGGGACGAGCGGCAGGCCGGAGGCCGCCGCCATCTCCATCACCGCGGTCTTCCCGCCGCCGAGCATCCCATAGGTGGCCGTGATCCTCTCGCCCATCGGCGCGGTCACCTCGCACCGGATCAGCTCGCCGCCGGTAGCATCGACCAGCGACTGCACCGTGCCCTCGCCGCCGTCGGCCATCGGGACCTTCACGCAGCGCGCCTTCGGCCACACCCGGCGCAGCCCGGTTTCGATTTCGTTGGCCACTTCCATCGAAGTTAAGTTCTCTTTGAACGAATCAGGCGCGATGACGATCTTCATGCGGATTCCTCCCCCGGCATCTTGAATCGTTTCTTCGTGAATTCCGCCCCCTTGCTCGTCGAGAAATGCTTGATTCATCTACAGATTGGCAGAGCGCAACGTTTCAATGCACGGTCTAGTTCGGGTGGACATCCTGCTGCCGGGCACTAATCAGTGTCCATCCATAAACGGCGTCTTTCGGCCCATGCCGGCGTTCTCGCTCTTCGCACTCCTATGCGTAGCCTCACTACGCCTGCGGTTGCGAAATCGCTGCGGCCTTGGCCTGAACCGAAATCTGCCATTTCTGGCCGGACACTATCTACGGAGCCGCTTTCCAGGCCGGGACGGCCTTGCCTTGGGCATCCCTCCGATACGGCAGCCACACCAGTCCGAAAAACTCCTGGGTAATGCCGGCGGGGGTCGGTGCGATCAGGATCTCCTGGAGCGTTTCGCTGCCCGGGTCGAAGGCCGACTCGATCTTGGCGATGTCGGCCTGCAGCGCCTGGTCCAATTCCGCCATCTGGGCTTTGACCGCCGCAGCGGTTTCCTGCGCCCGGGCGGTGTCCATGCTCTCCTTTTGCAGGCGCCCGGCCGATTTCATGGCGGTTCCCAGACGCCCGGCCGAGGTGGCGCTGACGGCCTTGCGGCCGAGGAAGGCCCCGAGGATGGCCGTCCCGAAGGAGATGGCGGTTTCCACCTTCTTGGCGGAAAGCTGTTCCTTTTCCCGCGTCGTGGCCTGCTCCGCCCGCATCTGACGGTCCTTCAGTGTCGTGAACTTGCCGGCGTAACGGCGCCGCAGCTTTTCCACCTCGAGGTCGCGCTGCTCCCGGCCGGCCTGGGACAGCCGGGCGACGAACTCGGCCTTGGATTCCTCCGGCCGCGAGGTGAGTCCGAAGCGCGCCGAGCGCATCAGCCGCAGGCCGCAGTTCTGGCGTACCCAGCGCACCAAGTCCTTGCGCCACGTGTCATAGGACTTGGCCTTTTTCGCCTCCGCCGGAAGCTCGGCGAAGACGGCACCGGGTGCGGGTTTGGCCGCGAGCTCGGCCGGGTTTAAGGTGAGGGCGATGGCCTGGTCCCAGTCGAGCGCGACCGGGCCTTCGGCCGGCGCTGCTGCGAAGGCCATCTTCCGGGCAAGGTCCACCTGCTGTTTGGCGTTGGTGTAGTGAATCTCCAGGCCGGCAGCCACCGCCGGGAAATATTCGATTCCCGGCGCGCCTTCGGAAGCCGGCAGGTAATAGGCGGTTATCCCCGGCGGCAAGAGCGGCGGTTGGGATTCCCCGGCGCTGCCCGCAGCGGGTGCCGGCCGCACGGGGGACTGCACTGTTGCTTTCGCCGCCGGTGCGGGGGATTGGGCGGCCGCACCGGAAGCCGTCAGGGCCTTGATGTGCTCGCGCGTCATGGGGCCGCGCAGATAAGACAGAGTCCAGCGGGTCTGGAAGGTGACCGGCGTGTTTTCGTGGACGTTGTTCATGAGGAAGACGCGTTTGCCCAGCCCTGCCAGAATTCTCTCCATGCGGCCGGAATCGAAGCGGCCGCCGCCGGCGGCGCCCTCCAGCCCGGCCATCACCCGCTGCTTGTCGCCTTCGGTCTGCAGGCGGCCGATGAACCAGGTGCCGGTGTTGGCGAGCCCCTTGTAGTCGAGGTCCACCGGGTTCTGGGTGGCCAGC
>JBFYWS010000045.1:0-12375 GCA_041310935.1 Desulfobacteraceae bacterium
GAACGTTCGGCGCCGGTGGCATACTTGACAGTCGGCAGGCTCTCCTGGTTGACCGAGGCAATATTCGCGTCGACCCGTTTGAACATGACGAAGGCCGTGGCCCCGAGAGCGACCATGACCAGGATGACCGCTGCGAATCCCAGAACGAGTTTTGTGCGCAGTTTCATGGATGATTTCCCTTTGCAGGAAAGCTCGCACCACTATTTCATCGGAGCAGGCTGCTTCATTGACGCGCTCAATGTACATGGCCTTGGGCTCGATCTGGTTGGTCGTCGGGTTGCGGAATTTGTAATCCTGCCAGCCGGATGGCTGCTTCTTCATCATCTCGACCCGTTCCTTCATGAACTCCTTGCCGTCGACATCCTTGTTGTCGATGAGGTCGCGGCCGATCATCTTCGCATTTGCGCCATGGGCCAGGCACTTGCCGGTCATGTCGTAGACGACGACATAGAGATCCCGGTCGACAAACTGCCCCTTGGGGTTGCTGATTTCGGCATAGGCCTTGTCGGCACCATTGGTTTTAAGGAAACCAATGGCTTTCTTCGCCATCGCGGTCGCTTCATCCTTGGTCCCGACGTCTGCCGCCAGGGCCGTGTTCAAGCCAAGCACCAATACCCAACCCGTTACCAATAGAACTGCAATCAATCGTTTCATGAACTCTTTCCTCCTAATGGATCTTACCCGTTGGAACATGGGGCGAGTCTGCCGGAGAATGGAGACTGCTATGCAGTGCGAGATGAGAGGATTTTGCTTGGAAGCGGGTTGCGGCTCGCTGCGCCGTCCGATTGGTAATGAAGCCCGGCTTCTGTGAGAGTGGCTCCCGGCCTTCGTAGCCAAAGCTACTTCGGCGGAGTAGGCTCCAGCCATGATCCCATCGCGGTCCGTTGCGGCGGACTCCCACAGAAAAACAGACAACTTCAGTGGAAGACAAAAATGGTGGGAAACGCCGCCGGATTAGGCGGCGCGAGGCTATCCGTAAAGCGTGCCCAGGAAGTGGTTCATCTGCTTGTACCACCAGGGCCAGTCGTGGTTGACGTCCTGCCCCCAGAAGTCCACCCAGGCGGGGATCGATTTTTCGCGGAAGATGCGGTCCAGGCCGCGCGTGTCCGCGATGGCCTCCTCCTCCCAGGCGCCCAGGCCCACGCAGACGATGATGGTGCTCCGGCGGTACCAGTCCAGAAACCACGGGTCGTTGAGGTTTTGCAGATAGGATATGGGCGAGTTGTGATAGACCGCCGGCAGGTCGGCTGCGCCGAGGTTGAATTCGTGGCGGTCGAGTCGGTAGAGGCCGGAGAGGGCGATGGTGCCTTCACAGAGGTCGGGGTGCTTCAGAAAAAAGTTCACGGCGTGGTAGGCCCCCATGCTGCAGCCGGTCGCCATGGCGCGCGCTTCCGGCAACCCGCAATGCTGCCGGATGAAGGGCACGACCTCCTGGGCCATGTAGCCGTCGTAGGCCTCGTGGCGGGCGTTGCGCTCCGCCGGGGACACCGTATAGTTGTACCACGATTCGCTGTCGACACTGTCGACGCAGTAGAGCTTGATTTTGCCCGCGTCGATAAAGCCCGCGATTTCGGCCACCATGCCCATGCCCTCGAAATCGAAATAGCGCCCCCGCGAGCAGGGAAAGACGATGAAGGGTTTGCCCCAGTGCCCGTAGACCTTGATCTCCATGTCGCGGTTCAAGCGCGGGCTGCGCCAGCGATGATGTTCGATTTGCATGGTTGGCTGTCCTTTTTCAGAAGCAGGTTACGGCGCGTTGCGCCATCCTGTCGGTGGAACGAAATCCCCCTTCGCCCCCTTTGTCAAAGGGGGCGAAGGGGGATTTTAAAAGCGACGTCATCGGTTGTCCGGTGCGTGGATGAAGCGCACGGCTTCCATGGTTTCGTCCAGTGTGTCCGACCGGAAGATATAGCCCACGTCTCCCAGCGCGCTGCTGAAAACGCCGGGCACGCTCTGCACCTGCAGCATGAGGTGGCCGAAGCGCGCCAGGATCTCCGCGTGGCTGTACCGGTAAGACTGGTTGAATTTGCGGCTGGCGTAGCAGCAGTGATATTTGCGGGTGTAGACGAGGTCGGCGGCGCCGTGCACCAGCAGCTGCGCCCAGGTGCGGTAGACGTCGATGTCGGCGCCATAATTGAACATGTCGGTGGTGTAGCCCCCGGGCGGCCGCATGTTGACCTCCAGTGCCACGTATTCGCCGGAGGCCGTGAGGAAGAACTCGATGTGGAAAAACCGTTCCTTGACGCCGAAGCTCTTCAGGCAGGCGCGCCCGATGCGCTCGAGCTCGGCCGGGATCTCGCGCATGGAGTAGTAATAGATGTGCCGCGCCTCGTTCACGGTCTCCATGATGCCCTGGCTGAACACGTGGCTGGTGCAAAACAGAGGGTTGCCGTCGGCGTCCGCCAGCCCGTCGAAGGAGTGGATGGTCCCGGAGATGAACTCCTCCATCAGGTAATCGACCGCGGGCTTGGACCTGAAGAACGGATCGAGGTCGGCCGCCGCGTCGATGCGAAAGGTGTTCAAGGCGCCCACGCCGGCGTCGGGTTTGGCGATGACGGGGTAGCCGGTCTCGCGGATGAGCGCCCGGGCCTCGGCCGGGTTGTGCACGATCCGGCCGCGCGCCACCCGGACTCCGGCCGCGTGGAAAAGCTCCTTCATCATTGATTTGCGGCGGATGAAGTCGATGTCCGCGGTGCGGACGCCGGTGATGTTGAAATCGTCCCGAATGCGGGCCTCGGTGCCGAGCCAGTATTCGTTCAGCGAGTCGAAACGGTCGATCTTGCCGTAGCGGTGGGTGAAATACCCGCAGGCCCGGATGAGCGCGTCGTAGTCGTGCATGTCGCTGACGACGTAATACTCCGTCAGTGCGGAACGCAGCTCCTCCGACAGTCCCTCGTAGGGTTCATCGCCGATGCCGAGGGCGTTCGCGCCGGCCTGTTTCACGCTGAGCCAGAAGCGGTGGTAGTGGGGGGGGAAATGCGGGGACAATATCACGATGTTCCGGTTCATGACGCTTGCCCTGTTTGCCGTACCGCGGCGGCGATCTCGCGGATCTCGGCTTCGTTTTCGGAACGGAAGATGTATCGATGCCGCCCCATGATGCCGGAGAAGACGAGCGGGTTCTCGGCGAACTCCACCAGCAGGTGGCCGAAGCGCGCCAGGATCGCTTCGTGGCTGAAGGTGTAGGGCTTGTCCTTCCGACCCACGTAGCCGATAACGTATTTCTTCGTCGTCGGCACTTCAACCGCCCGGCCCGCCACCATGCAGGCCCAGGCACGGTACAGATCGCCGTCCACGCTATAGTTCATCATGTCCAGAATGGCGCCCCCCGGCGGGCGGCTGTTGATCTCGATCGGGATGTAGTCACCGCCCTGGACAAAAAACTCGAAGTGGAAAAATTTGCGCCGGATGCCGAACGCCGCCACCAGGGATTTGCCGATCGCGGAGAGCCGCTCCGGGATTGCGCGGCCGACATAGAAAAACGTGTCCGTGCCGCGGGTGTACTCGATCAGCCCCTCGCCGTAGACCAGCGTGTTTTCGAAGAGGATTTCGCCGTCCAGGCCCGTGAGGCCGTCATAGGTGACGATCGGGGCCTCGATGAACTCTTCCAGGAAATAGTCGGGGCCAAGCTCCGGGAAGAGTGTCTCGAGTTCGGCGGCGCTCTCCACGCGGTGCGTGCCGCCGGCCCCCACCCCTTCGTCCGGCTTGAGAATGACAGGGTAGCCGAGGTCTCCGGCCAGGCGCAGCGCCTCGTCGAGGTCCGTCACGCGGCCGCCCCGGGCGGCCGGCAGGCCGCTCGCGTGAAAAATGCGCTTCATCACGGACTTCTTCTTGAGGCGCTCCGTGTCCCGCAGCGTGATCCCAGGGACCCCCAGGCGCTCATTGATGAAGCCCTCCAGGCGCAGCCACTGCTCGTTGTGGGATTCCACGAGGTCGAAGGCTCCCTCAAAACCCAGGGCATGCTTGGCCTCCAGCAGCTCGGCGACGGCCCGGTCCACCTGCCGCCAGTTCTTCAAATCGCTGCGCACGTACCAGCGTATGCATGCGCGCAGGTCGGACGGCATGGCGAAAAAGTCCGCCTCGCCGATGGACCACACCCGCAAACCTTCCGCGTGGAGGTTGCGTATGAAATTGGCGTAATTCGGCGGGAAATCCGGGGATATGTAGAGAATGTCCATGGGGAGTCCGTTTATCGCGTTTATCGCGTTAGTAGCGTTAAGAGCGATTAACGTTGGAGCATCTCTATCCCCCAACGCTTTCAACGCGATAAACGCGATGAACGCTCCTAACGCTCTTCATTCGAGCTCATCGAAGCGGCAGGTGAGCGACACGCCTTCGCCGTCGAATGCGCTCTTGACCTTGTAGGGCAGGGTCTTGAAGAGCCGGATCATGGCCTGGTTGCCCGGGGTCGTGTAGGCGATCAGGCCGAAGACGCCCTTCTCCCGCGCCGTGTCGGCCAGTTTGCGCAGAATGCGGCGGCAGATCCCCTTGCCCTGGTAATCCTTGTGCGCTGAGAAAGCCACTTCGGCCATGTTGCTTTTCGCCAGCAGCATGCACTCGCCCACCGCCACCACCCGGCCGAAGCCGAATTCACCCACGACGGCGAGCAGGGTCAGGTCCTTGACGTAGTCGATCTGGGAGCGCACCTCGACATCGGCGCGCGAAAAGCTCGTTTTTTCGTGCATGAACCGGGAGAAGATGTCCTCCTTGGCCAGGCTGTAATAGTGCTCCTGGATGCGGCGCTCGTCCACGGGCTTGGCCGGGCGGATGGTGACCTCCTCGCCCTCGACCGTCATGGTCTCCTCCAGCCGCACCGGGTAGATGCCGCGCACCGCCTCGCCGAGGGTGCGCTCCGGGCCGATCAGGCCGAGCTGTTTCGCGTCCGCAAACAGCCCCTCGCGGAAGTCCGGGTGGGCCAGGCTGATCATCGCCACGACGCGCTCCTGGAGGCTTTTCCCGAAAAGGTTCACCGCGCCGTATTCGGTGACCACGTAGTGCACGTCGGCGCGCGGCACCGCCACGTTGGTGTCGGTGAGGGTCGGAACGATGTTGCTGGTTTTGCCGTCGTCCGAGGTCGAGGAGAGCATCAGGAGCGATTTGCCGCCCGGCGACCGCTTGGCCCCGCGCACGAAGTCGACGATCCCGGAGGCCCCGGCGAAAAAGGTCAGGGCCGAGGCCTCCACTTCCACCTGGCCGGTGAGGTCCATGGTGCGGGCCACGTTCATCGAGACCATTCGGTTGTGGCGCGAGATGATGAATGGGTCGTTGACGTAATCGGACGGGTGGAAATCCACGGCCGGGTTGTTGTCTAAAAAGTCATAGAGGTTGCGTGAGCCGATGGCGGACGACGCCACCAGCTTGCCGTCGTTGAACCCCTTCCGGCGGTTGGTGATCACCCCCTGGGAGTACAGGTGCATGATGTCGTCGCTCAGGTACTGGGAGTGGATCCCCAGGTCGTTCTTCTCGGACAGCCCCTGGATGGTGGCCTGGGACATGGCGTCCAGTCCGATCTGGAGCGTGGAGCCGTCTTCGATCAGCCGGGCGATGAGCTCGCCGATGCGGACGGCGGTGTCCGACGGGGGGCGCACCCCGACGGTCAGAATCTCCTCCTCGTGCTCGACGACGATGTCGACGGCGTTGACGTGGATGAAGCTCTGGCCGAGCACCCGCGGCAGCCGGGGGTTCACCTGGGCGATCACCAGGTCGGCGGACATGGCTGCCGCCAGGGTCACGTCCACCGATATCCCCAGGCTCATCCAGCCGAAATCATCCGGCGGGGTCGTCTGAATCATGGCCACGTGGATCGGCAGTTTTTTCGACGTGAACAGGTCCGGGACCTCGGACATGTTCATCGGTGTGATGAACCGCTTGTGGCGGGCGATGGGTTCGGCATGGGCCGATCCGAGGTAGATGTTGCGGATGCTGAGGGTGAAGTCCTTGGTCTGATCGGCCAGCGCGCTCAGGGAGGTGGTTTCCAGACTCATCAGGCGCACGACCTCCAGGCCGCTCAGCTTGGCGGTCGATTGCGCCAGCGTTCGCACCAACTCCTGGGGCTGTCCGCAGGCCGAGCCGATGAACACCCGTTGGCCCGGTTTGATGGCGCACATGGCCTCGGCGGCGCTGCGCCTCTTTTCCAGGTAGGCGTCGGCCCAGTAGGTGGTTCTCGGCATGTGGGTCCTCGCTATACTTTTACAGGTCGTAAAGTTTCCGGACATCGCGCTGTCACGCCAAACATCAATTTTGTAGCGCGTTACGACAGAATGCGCAATGTTTTTGATCGATAAGCCGGTCGGGTGCATTCGTCGCGCTTGGCATGGGGATTGCTCGCTTCAGGCTATACACGGCGCCCCGCTTGCGCTAATATAATCCCATTGTCGCTGATTTCACGGGGATCCGTGGAGGGTTTTCGTGCTGTATTCAACGCGTTCCAAGCTGATTGCGGGTTTCCTGGGGGTTTCCCTTCTGGTCGCCACGGTGTCGCTCTTTATCGGCGTGCGCATCCTCGATCAGCACGTGTTCGGCGAAGCCCGCAACCGGGTGCGGCAGGACCTCAACGCCGTCAGCGAGATGTACCTCACCCGGGTCAAGCACATCAAAACCTCCCTCAGCATCACCACGCTGGGCTTCGCGTTCATCTCCTCGCTGCGGGAAAAGAATGCGGCCGAACTCGTTCTCCGGCTCGAGCGCATGGCCAAACTGGCCGATCTCGATTTCGCCGGCATCGTTCTCGATGACGGCAGCACGCTGTGCCGCACCGGACCCAACGCGCTTCCGGCCGCGGGCGCCTCAGTCGAAAACCCCATCGTCCGGCCGGTACTGGACAGTCGCATCCCTGTCTCCGGCACGCTGGTCCTGGACAGCGATTTCCTGATTGCCGAGAACCCCTATCTCGCGGAGCGGGCGCGCATCCCCTTCACCGTCGGCGATGACCCCGCCGTTCGCAGCGGCAAGGAAGAGAAGTCGGGCATGGTCATGGCGGCCGCGGTGCCCGTGTTCGAAGGCAACCTCCTGATCGGCGTGCTCTACGGCGGGATGCTCCTGAACCGCAGCGAGACCCTGGTGGACACCGTGCGCGGGACCGTGTTCCAGGGCGAGACCTACAAGGGGCGCAACGTCGGCACGGCCACGATTTTTCTGGGGGATGCCCGCATCTCCACCAACGTCATGACCGCGGACGGCCAGCGGGCCCTGGGCACCCGGGTCTCGCCCGAGGTGCGGGAGCACGTCCTCGGCAAGGGCAAGCTCTGGACGGATCGGGCTTTTGTCGTCAGCGACTGGTACATCACGGCCTACCAGCCGATCGAGGACATCTTCGACAAGCGCGTCGGCATGCTTTACGTCGGGGTGCTGGAGGACAAGTACGAGGACATCCGGCGCGAGACGCTTGCGGTGTACATCCTGATCACGGTGGCGGGGATGCTGCTCGCCGTCGGGCTGGGCTACCTGGTCGCCAACCGGATCAGCGCCCCGATCCGACGCCTCATCAATGCCAGCCAGCAGGTGAGCGAGGGCAGCCTGACCCCCGAACTCGGGGCGCTGGAAAAAGGCGAGATCGGTGTGCTGCAGAAGACCTTCCGGGAGATGGTGGCGGCGGTGGGGCGCCAGCGGGCGACCTCCGAAGCCCACATCATCCACTCGCAGAAGCAGGCGAGCGTGGGGCGGCTGGCGGCCGGGGTCGCCCACGAGATCAACAACCCGCTCACCGGCGTGTTGACCTACACCCACATGCTGCTGCGGCGCACGGACCTCGTTCCTGAGATCCGCTCCGACCTCCAGACCATCGTCGAGGCCACCGAGAGGGTGCGCAAGATCGTAAAGGGCCTGTTGGACTTCTCCCGCCAGACCAAATTGGACCCCGAGCCCACGGACATCAACCGGCTGGTGACAGCCTCCATCGCCCTGGTCGAATACCAGGCCCTGGGGAGAGGGGTTGCGCTCAAGTTCAGCCCGGGGGAGAGCCTGCCGGAGCTCATCGTGGACCGCAGCCAGATCCAGAGCGTAATCATCAACATCATCATCAACGCCCTGGACGCCACCGGCCCGGGCGGGGCCATCCGGGTCTTCACGGCCGCGGGCCTCACCAGTCGGGAGGTCGGCCGGAAGGGGGTGGAAATAACGATAGCCGACACGGGCTGCGGGATTCCGTCCGAAAACCTCGACAAGCTCTTCGAACCGTTCTTCACGACCAAGGTGGTCGGCCAGGGGACCGGCCTGGGGCTGGCGGTTTCCCTGGGCATTGTCCAGCGGCACGGCGGCCGCATCCGGGTCCAGAGCGAAATCGGCAAAGGGTCGCGTTTTTTCATCTGGCTGCCCGCCGGTGGAAAGGCTGAACATGAAAGTGCTGGTGGTTGACGACGAGCCCATCGTCCTCAAGAGCTGCCGGATGGTGCTCGAGGCCGAAGGGTTCGAGGTGATGATGGCCGGCTCGGTCCAGGAGGCCCTGGCGGCGATCGAGGCCCATGCTCCCGGGTTGCTGCTGGTCGACGTCAAGATGCCGGTGCTGGACGGCATGTATCTCATGCGCCAGGTCCGGGAGAGACGGCCGGGGATGCCCATCATCGTCATGAGTGGATATTCGACCCGTGACACCATCCGGGAGGCCCTTGATCTGGGGGCCGCCACCTTCATTGCCAAGCCATTCACGCCGGACGAGCTGGCCGATACTGTGAAATCCGTCCTGAAAACACGCGAAAAGGAGGAGGGGCATGAAGACGAAAAAAATTCTGGTCATTGACGACGAGCGCATCGTCACCGACAGCGTCGCCAAGATCCTGGAGGCCGAGAACTTCCAGGTGGAGGTGGCCGCGACCGGCCGACAAGGGGTGGAGCTGGCCCTGCAGAAGGAGCATGCGCTCGTGCTGACCGACCTGCGGATGCCCGACATCGGCGGCATGCGGGTGCTGCGGGACATCAAGCGCGCCCGGCCGGCCGTACCGGTGATCATGATCACGGGGTTCGCCACGGTGAGGTCCGCCGTTCAGGCCATGAAGCTGGGGGCCGCTGAATTTCTGGAAAAACCGTTTGCCCCCGACGACCTGGTGCGCACGGTCCGCAAGGCGCTCTACGATGCGCAGACTGCCAGCCCGGTAGAGCAGGGTTTGGTCCACCAGGACGAGATCCTGAGGTTTCTGGACCAGGTGGCCACGGACCAGAACCTCAATTACGAGCTGATGCACGGCGGCTCCGATGCGCTGGAAGGCTTCGACCTGACGGGCCCCGAGAAGCTGGCGATCCTGACCGCCGACATCGACTGGATCGAGAAGCACGTCGGCCAGCTCAACGCCGCGCGGCGCAAATGGCTTGAAAGCCGCCGGGACGCCGCCATTTGGTAGACGGCCTGCGGTTCCCGGCCCGCCCTTCTTACTTCGACCTAAATTGAGCGGGCCCTTCCGCACACCGTGCCGGCCGCTGCCCGAAATTTGAGTCTTCATGGTTTTTGGTCTATAATGGAAACATAGATCAAATCTCGGCGCGATCGAGCCCCGAAGGAGAACCATGAAGCGTATCGCATTTGCCGCCGTGATCGTGCTGTTTGCGGCCCACGGCGTATTCGGCGGCGAGCCCCTCGCCACCACGAAAACAACCGGTGCTGCGGCGGCGAAATTCAAGCTCGCCGCGAAACCCAAGACCTCTCCGAAGATTCAGCCCGCGCCCACGGTGCAGGCCCGGCCGCCCTACGAGGCTTACGCCGTGGCGGATGCCGCCGATGGGCATGTCCTGGAAGGGTTGAACGTGAACGTGAGGTGGCCCCAGGCCAGCCTGACCAAGCTCATGCTGGCCGTGGTGGTCATCGACAAGCTCGAGCGCGGCGAGTTGCGCCTCACCGACCGGGTGACCGCCACCAAGAACTCGGAAAAGATGGGGGGGACCCAGGTGTATCTTAAGGCCGGGGAGACCTTCACCCTGGAGGAACTCATGAAGGCCGCGCTGATCGAATCCGCCAACGACGCGGCCTATGCCGTTGCCGAGTACGCGGCGGGGAGCTCGGACAAATTCGTGAAGCTGATGAACGCGAAAGCGCGGACCCTGGGCATGCTGGATACGGAATTCCATTGCGTCCATGGTCTTCCTCCCGCCAAGGGCGGCGCCGACAACATCAGCACCTGCAGTGACATGATCCGGTTGGCGCGCGAGGCCCTCCAGCACCCCCAGATCCTCGAGTGGACCTCCATCGAGCAGACGACCTTCCGGAGCGGCACGCTCGTCATCAGCAACAAGAACAAACTGGTGGGTCGGGTTCCGGGGGTGGACGGCCTGAAGACCGGTTACACCCGCAGAGCCGGGTTCAACATCGTGGCCACGGCGAAAACCGGGGATCGGCGCCTGATCGTGGTGGTGTTGGGGAGCCCGGAGTCGCGGATTCGCAACGGGTTTGCCACGGACAAGTTCAGAGAGCACCTGCTGGTTCAGCCGGCAGAGCCCATAGAGCCGGTCGAGACAGCGGCCTCCGGCGGATAATGTATCACGGATTCCGGGCTAAGGCGTTGGAGGCGATGCGGCCAAAGACTCTCTGATCGCCTCCACCACCTGGGTGGCCGTGTAGAAGTCGCTTCTCAGAACCGGCTGACCATCCGGTTTGTAAATCAATAGAAGCGGGATCGTCAGGCTTCCCCCTTCCTGCAGCATTTTTCTGCCCGCAGGGTTGTTCCCTGTCAGGTCAACCTTGATGGGCACCACCGACGGTCCCGACACCAGTTTCACCAGCTCCGGGTTGCCCCAGACGCTTTGCTCCAACGCCTTGCAGTTCAGACACCATTCCGCGGTGAAGATCATCACCACGGTTTTGTGTTCTTTGAATGCCCTGTCCAGCCGTTCCGGGGTGAAGGCTGCCCATGCGATCGGTCCCGTGTCGGTCAAGCGCACGGCGCCGTAGAGGCAGAGGGCCACGATCGCTGCGCCCAGAGCGGCCCAGATGGCTTTAGCCCTCTTGCCGGACGATAGCCTGACCGCGCGAAGGCCGGTCCATGCGCCGGCGGCGGCGCACAGGATCATCACCGGCCACCAGTAAAGCCGGCCGGCCGTGGCGGCCGGGTCTGACAGCAGTGTCCCGAGGCCGATGCCGATGAAGTAGGCGGCCGCTGCCAGCATGAGGATTGCCATGGCCTGCTTGAGCAGTTCGCTCCCCGGCCCGGTCTTGGGCAAGCGGCGAATCAGCCGGGGGAACGCGGCGAGCAGGGAGGGCAGGCCCATGCCGGCGCCGATGGCCGAGAACGTGGCGATGGTGACGGCAGGCTCCTGAGTGGCGGCCCAGGCCGCCGCCGTCCCCATGAACGGCGCTGTGCAGGGCGTGGACAGCACGGCCGTGAGGACACCGACGCCGAGGGCGCCTGTCAGCGTTTCCTGGCGGGGGGTGAGAGCATAGAGCAGACCGGGCAGTCGCACGGAGTAGACACCGAACATGCCGATGGCCATGACGGCGATGATGAGCCCCACGCCGATGGTAAAGGCCGGGTACTGGAAGAGTTGGTGGGTCGAGGTGAAACCGCTGACCATCGCGACGATGCCGCCGAGGGCGACCCAGAAGGCCAGCACCCCGGCAAACGTGAACAGCCCGAGGTTCAGGCAGCGTCGGCGGTCGGCGGCGGCGGCGTTGGACAGGCTGATGAGCTTGATCGGGATGAGGGGCAGCACACAGGGCGTGAAGTTGAGCAGAAAGCCTCCGAACGCGGCCAGCAGCAGGATCATAACCGCGGTGAGCGGCGATTCAGGATCCAATGCGAAACCGAAACCGAACAACCTGAACGAAATGAACCGCTGAGGGCCGGCCGTCGCCCGTGACTCATATTCGCTGAACAGCTCCCGGTTGACCGCCGATATTTTCTTCTCCCGGTTGACCAGGGGCAATTCCGCAGTGTGAACAACCCGCTGCGGCATCAGACAATAATCCGGTGCGCAGGCCTGGTATTCGACCCCCACCTTAACGAACACGGCCCCGTCGGAGGTATTCAGGCCCAGCCTGATGGGCAGATAAATCACCGCACGCCCCTCGAAGCTCATGATCGGCGCATCCACGAAATCCACCTTGAACGACTGGGCCCTCGGGTAAATGGGCGGTTCGGACAGGACGCCCTCGGTCGCCTCGCTCACCCAGACCCGCGTCGGAAACGGTTTGAAGTCCTGGATTTCACTCAACTGGCCCTTGTCGGCCATGACGTGATAGCTTTTGCGGATGTCGAGCACCACGGCCAGCACGGCGTTTCCCGTGGGGTGAACGGCGTCGACCGACCAGGCGGTGGTCACCGCAACGGGGTCCTCGTCGTCTGAAGGCGCTGGCGGCGGCAGCGGCGGGGTTTGCGCGGCGGCCGGGGAGAAGAAGAGGGCAATCCCCAGCAAGAAGGCGGATATGCCGAAGAGCGTTATCTTTCGCATGACACC